>JAOZSR010000022.1:0-12255 GCA_029939575.1 Fidelibacterota bacterium | reverse complement strand
TTATAATTAATTCCTACTTTTTACCTTTTATTAATTTTTTTGCTTATGTTTCTCAGCAAAATACTGACTGGCAAGATAGAGGGTTTGTTGTTCTTGTGGAGTTAGATTGTCATATCCATTTTGATTTATTTTATCCAGGATTTCATTGACTTGTTCTCTGAGAGTTTCATCTGTATTCATATAGGAATCAGAAGTTTTTGTATAGGATTTTTTAGGGACTCTCCGAATAATATTTTTTAAAGGATTTTTGATATTTATGGTGGGGAATTTTTGTTTTAAACTATAAGAAATTTTAAAACGTTTTAAATAAAGAAACCCAATCACTAATCCACCGAGGTGAGTTAAATGGCTAACATTACTGCCCACTGAATTAATGGTTGAAAAAAATGTAATTGTCCCCATTATTACTACCAGATATTTAGCCGGAATTGGAATTAGGAAATAAATATAAATTTTGCGGTCCGGAAATAGCAGGGCAAAAGCAAGGAGTACACCATATATTGCTCCACTGGCACCAACAACCGGAATCTGTGAGTTCAGACTAAATAAAAGTGTTATAATTCCAGACCCTACCCCGCATATAAAATAATATTTCAAAAACTCTTTTTTGCCCCACATATTTTCAATTTCAAGACCAAACATCCACAGTAAAAACATATTCCAGAAAATATGTCCGATTCCATGAGTATCATGAATAAACATATAGGTGAAAGGTTGCCAGATAAATGCTTTGGTCCATACGAAAACCGGAACAAGGCCAAAAAGTGGATTAATTACTCTTTCCAATCGAAATAGTACCATGAAAAAAAAGACGGCTACATTTATTATTACGAGGGTTTTGATTGCCCCTTGAAATAATCGGGGTTTAATGAAATTATTCCTGTTTTGTCCCATTTGATTATATCTGAAATAATAACTCATTTTTTTTGAAGACTCCTTTATTCCATCCTGGTAAAATTATGCAATAATTCAAGACTTTTTAGATTAATCTGATAATCAATGTGATAAGACAAATAAGACACTAAAAATTTTATTATTTTCTCAGGATTAATCTGTAGATTAATTTTTACCAGTTCTGTTTCATCTGCAATTTGAACAATGCTATTTAAATATTCAAGTGTTTCTTTGGAAAAATATTGCGATGATTTATTGTTTTGTGAGCACTGGGCACATATTAATCTTCCCTTGTTGAAGTGATAATATGCATCAATAATCGGATGATGGCATTCCGGACAATTATGAAAATCGATTTTAAAACCAATGTTTTCAATTAATTGTAATAGGAAGTAGACAAGAATATGCCCATTCAAATCAGGATGTCGGTCAATAAAACGGAGTGATTGAACAGTTAATTGAAAAATACTTTCATCAGGCTGAATATCTCGAATAAATTTATCCAAACATTCAATAATTGCAGTTGCATATACAGTAGTTACTAAAGTTTTATTGTTTCTTAGATAAATTTCGATATTTTCAATTTTACTAAGAGTTTGTATCTCTCTTGTCTGCTTGAATAGATAAATAATTTCAACAAGAGTTAAGGGTTCCAAAAATCCTCTAAAAGGGCTTTTCATCCGGCGGCTACCTTTGGCTATAACTGCTATTTTTCCATGTTCTTTTGTGTAGAAATGAATAATATTACTACTATTGCTAAAGGGAATTGATTTAAGTAAAATTGCTTCTGTCTTTATCACAGCCATTGCAAATTTCCTAAGAAAAAACCTGTTCATAAAATGTAGTGAACAGGTTTTATATATTTTTTATTTATTTTCTCATAATAAACTAATATGATTTTGCAAAAATGGCGATTTTATCAGCGGGCTTTCCTGTTAGCAGGCACTTTCCTTTTCCATCCTTTTGGTCAAAAGGAATGCAGCGGATAGTTGCTTTGGTTTCTTTTTGTATTTTTTCTTCTGCTTCGCCATCACCGGCCCAAAATCCTTTGGCAAAGCCACCATTGTCAATTACTTTTTTTAATTCTTCATAAGTTTCAACATGAATGGTATTTTCGTCTCTGAATTTTTTAGCGTTTTCAAATAATTCTTTTTGTATAATATCAACCAGTTCAAATACCCGTTGTCCTGCTTTTTCAAAAGGTAAAAATTCTTTGCCCTGTTTATCCCGACGTGCCAGTACAACCTGATTTTTCTCAACATCTTTAGGACCAATTTCTATTCTAATTGGAGCGCCTTTCATTTCCCATTGATGAAATTTCCAACCTGGTGACATTTGTTCATTATCATCTACGAAAAAGCGAATATTTTTAACTTTTAATTCTGCTGTTAACTGTTCGACTTTTTCCATAACCCCGGTTTTGGCTTCATCGCCTCGCCAGATTGGGATGATTACAACCTGGAAGGGTGCGACTTTTGGAGGTAGAATAAGTCCTTTGTCATCGCCATGTGATAGGATGAGGCCACCAATCAGCCTGGTACTAACTCCCCAACTTGTTGCATAAACATATTCCTGGACATTATTCTGATTGAGGAAAGTAACATCAAAGGCTTTGGCGAAATTTTGACCCAGATAATGCGATGTTCCTGCCTGGAGTGCTTTTTTATCTTTCATCATTGCTTCAATTGCGTAGGTTGTGACCGCACCTGCGAATTTTTCAGCATCAGTTTTGGGTCCCACATAAACAGGTATTGCCAGGACATCTTCTGCCAATTTTCTATAAACATCAATCATTTGCAGAGCTTCTTCTTCAGCTTCTTTTGCGGTTGAATGGGCTGTGTGACCTTCCTGCCATAAAAATTCTGTAGTTCTCAGGAATAACCTGGTTCGCATTTCCCAGCGAACAACATTTGCCCATTGATTTATCAATAATGGAAGATCCCTGTAGGAATTGATCCATTTTTTATATGCAGCCCAGATTATTGTCTCTGATGTGGGACGAATATACAAGGGTTCGTCGAGTTTTTTTCCACCACCATGAGTTACAACAGCACATTCGGGTGCGAAGCCTTCGACGTGCTGAGCCTCTTTTTTCATAAAACTTTCCGGGATGAACATTGGAAAATATGCGTTTACATGTCCGGTTTCTTTAAACATTGTGTCTGCAGCGGATTTTATATTTTCCCAGATGGAATATCCATAAGGGCGAATTATCATTGTGCCTTTTACAGGTCCATAATCTGCCAGTTCAGCTTTTTTTACTACATCGGTGTACCATTTTGCAAAATCTACACTCTGTTTGGTGACTCCTTTGGTCATTCTCTTTTCCTTGTTTTACTTATTTTCTTTTTTCTTTGTAACCAATTCTGTGAAAAGGATTTACAACACTTGTACAAATGTTATAAAGATGGGCAGCAACTCTTTTTAGAAATCTTAAATAAAGGGCAAGGGATACTGCATCTCCAACAGATAAATTTACTTCCCCTCCGATAAGTTCTTTTTTCATTTCACTACACTGAAATGACATTTTTTTATAACTATTTGTTACTTTTCTGGCTGCGTCCTTGTTGGAATTTTCGAAACCATCTATAGTGAAATCAAAATAGTTTTTTATTTGTTCTTCAATCTGAGAAATTGGTTCTTTGAATTTACCACAAGTCATTTTTTTGGGATGTAATTCTGCCAGATCGGCAATATTTTTTGTATAATCGCCAATTCGCTCAATATCTATTACCAAACTGGATAGAATAAGTCCTTCGTTGATTGCACTTTTTCCTGATACTAATAGGTGCATAAGGACTTTTTTCCGAATAGCTCTTTCCGATTTGTTTACCTCTTCATCTTTATCGTAAATCGTATGTTGCAGATCGACATCATTATCTTCTCTCAAACTTTTAACAGATTCTATAAACATTTCACGATCTATTTTTAAAGTTTGCACTGCCATAGTTAAAGTTTCTGTTGTTGTATCTTTGTCTTTCCAAAGATTTAAAAAATCACGAAACATAAATTCACCTCATAATCATTATAATACCAAAAGGAATAATAAAAAATAAAAATAAAATATATAGTAATGGTACATATCGATACTTCATGGACCATTTTGTAAAAATAAGAGCCATTTTAATTGGAATTTGTTTTAATGGTAAAAATATCAAAATTCCAAACAAATTAAATAATAAATGGCTGAAAGCAATTGTTACAGCTGTAACATTTCCGGTTGCAAGGGAAGCCAACAATGCAGTAATTGTTGTTCCTAAATTAGCACCCAAATCATAGGGGAAAATCTGTTTTAAAGTAACAATACCGGCTGCTGCCATGGGAACAACAAGGGAAGTAGTTATTGAACTACTTTGTACAATTGCAGTAAAAATCATCCCAACTAAAAGTGCCCTTAATTGTGTTTTAAAAATGTATTGGTCAAAAAAGGCTTCAATTTTATGAAGTACCAGTGACTTCATAACTTTAACAATCAGATATAGCGCCATAAAAAGCATGGCAAAGGCGATGATTATTGAAATCCATGGCATTGTCGGGAATAAATGTAAAATTGCTTTGACTGTCGGTTTAATGATAACACTTATTGGATCGAATAATGTTAAACCACCAACATTAGCGAAATTTTCAGCAACAAATTTTGCCATTATTCCGAGAATATTAAAAGAAATTTGTAACGGGAATAGTACAATTACAGCCAGCAGATTGAAAAAATCATGAACAATAGATGCTGATAACGCTCTTTCAAATTCGTCACCTCTTCTGACGTGTCCCATAGAAACCAATAAATTTGTTACACTGGTTCCTATATTCGCACCCATAATAATTGGAATTGCAAGGAAAATTGCCTGATCCGGGTCTTGACCAAATGCTCCTGCAGCTACTAATCCCACGACCAGGGACGTTGTAAAGGATGAACTTTGTACCAGGCTGGTAGCAAATATTCCCACCACTAACCCAAGTATTGGGTTAGAAACGGTTGATACTATAGATTCAGCATAACCCGCTCCCATTAATTTAAAGGCACCACCAAATAATTTGATACTAATCAGAAATATGTAAATCAAACCGAGCAGGGCGGCTACTTTTCCCAGATTTCCCAGAATATTTTTGATTTTTTTTTGGTTCATTTACTATCCTATATATTTTAGTTAAAAATTCAATTTAGTAAATTCAAAGCGCCTAAAATTACAAAAATTTTTGAATTTGTCACTATTTTTTTTAAAATATAAAATAAAATTACCCTATTTATCTATAAATTGTTAAGATATGTAAGTATTTTTAGATTTAAATTGATACCATGTTTCGAAATTTCTTGCAATTAACACAATATTTTTTAAATTCCCGCTTTTATAAAGGAGGTTTTTTTTAATGAGTAAAAATTTGTTAATAGTAGAGTCACCATCAAAAGCGAGAACAATAAAAAAATATCTTGGAAAAGATTTTGAAGTGTTGGCTTCAGTAGGACATATTAGAGATTTGCCAAAAAAGGAACTTGGTGTTGATTTAGAAAATGACTTTACACCAAAATATATAAATATTCGTGGTAAAGGCAAAATAATAAAACAGCTACAGAGTGCTGCCAAAGGTATCGATACTGTATATCTGGCTCCCGACCCTGACCGGGAAGGTGAAGCAATAGCCTGGCATATTTCAAAATTATTAAAAGTGCCAGAGCACAAAATAAAACGGGTATTGTTTAATGAAATCACGAAATCAGGTGTGCTAAATGGGATAAAAAATCCACGTAAAATTGATACAAGCCTGGTTGATGCCCAACAGGCAAGAAGAGTTTTGGACAGGATTGTTGGGTATCTCGTAAGCCCTTTTTTATGGAAGACGTTATATAGAGGATTAAGTGCCGGGCGTGTTCAATCAGTTGCAGTTCGTCTGATCTGTGAGAGAGAAGCCGAAATTGAAGCTTTCAAACCGCAGGAATTTTGGAATTTATTCGCTGATCTGAAAACTCCTGAAAAAGAGGAATTCCAGGTAAAATGTGTAAAACACGGTGGGAAAAAGATAACAATAAACAATGAATCTGAAGCAAAACAACATGTTGGGGCCTTGGAAAAAGCAGAATATTCTGTTGAATCTATTGTTGAAAAAGAGGCTAAAAAATCACCTTTTCCACCTTTTATAACAAGTACATTACAGCAGGAAGCAACCCGTCGCTATAAATATTCCCCCAAAAAAACTATGATGCTGGCACAACAACTCTATGAAGGTATTGATATTCATGGAGAGCCGGTTGGTTTAATAACTTATATGCGTACTGATTCTGTAAGAATGTCAAATGAAGCCGTGCAGGATGCCAGGGATTTTATTAATAACAATTATGGTGAAAAATATTTACCAAATAAACCCAGATTTTTTAAATCAAAAAAGAAAAATACACAAGATGCTCACGAGGCTATCAGACCGACCAGGTTTGATCTGGACCCTAAAAAATTGGAAAAATACCTAAATGCGGAACAGATCAAGATATATAATATGATTTGGAAACGATTTATTGCCTGCCAGATGGCGCCAGCGATTTATGCTCAAAAAGTTATTAATGTAGTTGCTGATAAATATCATTTTAAGGCTTCAGGAAGTGATTTACTTTTTGATGGCTATTTAAAGGCTTTTCGCTCTGATAAAGTAGAGAAGGAAAAAGAGCAGAAGGTACCTAAAGTTTTATCAAAAAATGATATCCTATCCCTAATTAAATTGACTCCTGAACAAAAATTTACTGAACCTCCGATACGATTTAATGACGGAACTCTGGTAAAAGAATTGGATACTTTAGGTATTGGAAGGCCCAGTACTTATGCCACAATTATTTCCACTATTTTAGATAGAAATTATGTTGAGCGCGATTCCGGAACTCTGTATCCTACTGAACTTGGTAGAACTGTTAATAAAATATTGGTCAGTGGAATGCCGGAAATTTTTAGTGTTGAATTTACGAGTAAATTGGAAAATGAATTGGATGCAGTTGAAGAAAGTCGTATTCAATGGAAAAAAGTAATGGCGGAATTTTATCAACCTTTTAATAAATCGCTAAGTGAAATGGAAACTCATCGTAAGGAGATTAAAGAAAGTCTGCAGGAAGTTACTGAAGAAAAATGTGAACAATGTGGAGAACCCCTGGTTGTGAAATGGAGTAGAAACGGGAAGTTTATCGCTTGTTCCGGATTTCCAAACTGTAGATATACTCGTCCCCTTAATCCGGTTGACGAATCAGACCTGGAAAAGAAAAAATGTCACGAATGTGGCAGTGATATGGTTTTAAAAGAAGGACGTTTTGGAAAATTTTGGGCCTGTACAAAATATCCTGAATGTAAAACAACATTACCCTATGTACTTGATATTTCCTGTCCCAATGAAGGATGTGATGGCAAAGTTACCCAGAAAAAAACACGGCGCGGTAAAGTCTTTTTTGGATGTAGCAATTATCCTGATTGTAAATTTGCATCATGGAATGAACCGGTTAATCAGACTTGTGAAAATTGTGGAAATAAATTTCTTGAAAAAAAGAAAACCCAAAGAAGGGGCGCTTTCCTAAAATGTCCGAAATGTAAAGAAGAATTTGAAATAGAAGAAAAGTCAGAATCAAAATAGGAAAATAAATAAAATGACAAAAAAAATACAGCGAAATGAAATAATGGACAAAATAATGTCTTTATCCAAAAGACGGGGATTTATTTTCCAATCAAGCGAAATATATGGTGGAATGAATAGTTGTTGGGATTATGGCCCTTTGGGTGTTGAATTGAAACGAAATCTCAAGAATACATGGTGGCGTGATGTTATTACCAGCCGGAGTAATGTTGTTGGAATGGATGCTGGTATTTTAATGCATCCAAAAGTTTGGATTGCCTCCGGACATGTGGAAAATTTTCATGATCCTCTGGTCGATTGCCTGGATTGTAAAACCAGGTTTCGCGAAGATAAAGCTCCTCATAAATTTAAATGTACAAAGTGTAAATTGAAATTTAGAGTTGAAGGAGGAAAAATAATCACTAATAAAAAATTCGAAGAGGCTTTTGATGATTTAAATGCTTCTGAAGTTGGTGTTTATTTTAATTCTGATTGTCCAAATTGTAAAACTGAATCCAGTATTGTATTAGATAAAATCGGATGCCCAAATTGTGGAAGTCCAAATTTATCCGCACCAAAACAATTCAACCTGATGTTTAAAACTCATTATGGACCTTCCGAAGATTCTGCCAGCGAGATTTATTTGCGTCCCGAAACTGCGCAGGGAATTTTTGTCAATTTTAATAATGTAGCAAATTCCATGAGAGGTAAACTACCTTTTGGAATTGGTCAGATAGGTAAAGCTTTTCGAAACGAAATAACAACCGGTAACTTTATTTTTCGCTCCCGTGAATTTGAGCAAATGGAAATGGAATTTTTCATCAAAGATGAAGAGAATGCTAAATGGTACGATTACTGGATTAATGAGCGATTCGAGTGGTATAAAAAAATTGGAATTAAAGAAGAAAATTTAAGATTGCGAAAACACGAAAATGATGAATTGGCTCATTATGCCAGAGCATGTACTGATGTGGAATACAAATTTCCTTTTGGTTGGTCAGAACTTGAAGGCATCGCAGATAGAAGAAATTATGATCTGGAACAGCATATTAAGGAAAGTGGTAAAAAACTTTCAGTTTTTGACAATGATACAGATCAACATATTGTACCTTCAGTTATTGAGACCTCTGCCGGAGTTGATCGAACCATGTTAACGATATTATCTGATGCCTATTGGGAAGATCAGGCAAACAACAGGGTGGTTTTAAGCCTGTCTCCTGAGATAGCACCTATTAAAGTTGCTGTTTTTCCTTTGGTTAATCGTGATAATATGCCGGAAATTGCAGAAAAGATTTATGATGATATTAGTAAAAACATGGCTGCTTTTTATGATAAAGCCGGATCCATTGGCCGTCGTTACAGACGTCAGGATGAAGCAGGAACTCCCTTTGCACTGACTGTTGATTCCCAGACTTTGGAAGATGGTACTGTTACCCTTCGAGAAAGAGATAGCCTGGAACAAACCCGAGTTGCAAAAGACAAGGTTGTTGCTGTTCTAATTGAGAAAATTGGGAAATAACCCGTTAACCATTATTGAATAGCCAGTAGTTAGTACAATTTTGTCGTGTTGGAAAAAATGTATGAAAAGAGGCCAATATTAAAAAAACGGTAGAATTAAAAGCAGTTGATCCATTTCTTGTTTTTGGTGTTCATGATACATTTTTAAAAATTATTGAAGAAAAAATTGCAATAAAGATATTTGCCCGTGGCAATAAAATAACTCTTGATGGAACTAAAGACTCTGTAGAGCAGGTTGACCGAATTTTGGGAGAAATGCTTTTAACAATTGGTCAAAAAGGTTATGTTGATGAAAATGATATTCATACTTTGATCAGTATTGAAAAAAGCGGGAAGAAATCTGGTGAGGATGTTACTCCGGAAACTGTAATCTTATTTAAAAAATCCGGGGCGGTAAAACCTCGAACACTTACCCAGGAAAAATATTATAAATCAACAATGCAAAATGATATTGTCTTTTCTATCGGACCGGCTGGAACAGGAAAGACCTATCTGGCAGTTGCGATTGCAGTAGCTGCTTTAAAGAATCATGATGTGCAGAAAATCATTTTAACCAGACCCGCGGTTGAGGCAGGCGAAAGTTTGGGATTTTTGCCTGGTGATCTCGAAGAAAAAATCCAGCCCTATCTTGCTCCTTTAAACGATGCTTTATTTAATATGATACCTGCTGACAAAATGAAATCTTTTAGCGAGCAACGGATTATTGAAATTTTACCTCTTGCCTATATGCGAGGCAGAACTTTAAACAATGCTTTTGTGATTTTAGACGAGGCTCAAAATACTACCAGTATGCAAATGAAAATGTTTTTAACGCGACTTGGTGCAAATTCTAAAGCAATTATTACTGGTGATGTTACCCAAATTGATATTCCTAACCGACAAAATTCAGGGTTGATTGAAGCCCAGAGAATATTGACCGGGATTGATGGGATTGATTTTGTATATTTTGACCATCGGGATGTTGTGAGGCATAAATTAGTGAAAGAAATAATCAAGGCCTATAGCAACAGTGATGTTGAATAAATATTGAATCTCCGGAATACATTGATGTTATAGCCTATATCAAAAGAAATATCCAAAAGCAACAATTTCCTGGTAGCAGAATTTTTATGTTTTACTAACCCTTGCTTTCAATTTTTTGCCTGACGTTATAAATATATCTTTTGAATTGTTCATCTTTTTCTGTTCTTGACTCAACCCATTTACAGGCATGAACTACAGTGGAATGGTCTCTTCCGCCAAAATATAGCCCGATATTTTTTAAAGAAAGATTTGTCAATTCCCTGGCAAAATACATTGCAGTCATCCTGGCTTCGGCAATTTCCTTTTTTCGGCTTTTACCTACCATCAGATCCAGATTAATGTCATAAACTTTTCCTACCTGTTTTTGAATATCTTCAATGGAAATGGAAAGGGTTGGTTTACCTGTTCCAAGTTCTCTTAGGATTTTTTGAGTAAGTGAAATATCTATATCAACCTGCGAAAGTGAGGAATAAGCCAGCAAACGAATCATAGCACCTTCAAGTTCGCGAATATTGGAGCGAATATTAGTAGCAAGGTATTCCAATACTTTGTAGGGAATATCAAGATTACCATGCTCGGCTTTTTTCTGCAAAATAGCAATTCTGGTTTCGAGATCAGGTGGTTGGATGTCAACAGTGAGTCCGGCCTGAAATCGTGATAACATACGATCCTGTAATCCCTGTAATTTCATTGGAGGTCTGTCAGTTGTCAATACTATTTGGCTATGATGTTGATACAGATCATTGAAAATATGAAAAAATTGTTCCTGAGTTGATTCTTTGCCTTGGAAAAACTGAATATCATCCATTAATAACATATCCACACTGCGATAATATTTGGAAAAATCAGTGCTTTTATTATTTTGAATTGCAGTGATAAAATCAAGAGTAAATGTATCACTGGAAACATAGGCAATACGCTTTGCTTTGCCCAAAGCCATGGCTTCGTTGCCGATTGCCTGAAGCAGGTGGGTTTTTCCAAGACCTGTGCCACCGTAGATTACCAATGGACTGAAAGAGGTTTGACCAGGAGAATTGGCAACAGCCACAGCAGCAGCTTTTGCAAACTGATTATTTTGGCCTTCAATAAAATTATCAAAAGTATAGTTAATATTGATCTTTGTACCACGCTCAAGAAATCCGGAACCGGATCTGGGTTCTTTATTTGTAACCTTTGCTATAGGTTGGGAAATTGTGTTTTGGCTGAGGACTGCGGGTTTCGACTTGTCGTTTTGATGATGCGTAGTATCAGAAAGCATTACCGAATAGTTTATATCTATTCCGTTTCCGGTAATAGTTTTTAATGCTTGTCTTAATAATTCTTTATAATGGCTTTCAATCCAATCATAGAAGAATTTATTGGGAACTTGTAAAAAAAGTTCTTTATTTGTCATTGATGCAGCTTTGATTGGCTGAAACCAGGTTTCGTATGTGTGGTTTGGAATTTTGTCTTTCACATACTCAAGACATTCAGCCCAAAGAGCTTGATAATCAGTGGAATTATCCCAATCCACATCAGATAAATTATTCAACTTGTCAACACCCCCGTGTAGTATTTAAATTTTTTTATTTTTATTTTTCCCTTCGGTGTATTGAGGAGAAAAATTTTATAATATCAAAAAATAGAAAATGCGCCTAACTAACTGTAAAAACAATTACAATATGAAAAATTCCATTAAAAAATAGCGTTAAAAAATACTATTGCTCATTATCGCATTTTCAATTTGTCTTTTTTTTGAGAGTCAAATTTAAAAGACTTGTTAACAACTTATCAACACGCCGTTCTGTACCCTGTAATAAATTAAAAGGAAAAAAATAATAGGCAAGAAAAAATTTTCCCAAGCCCGAATTTTTTGGGCAATTTAAAAATTAAATATCCTAAGGAAATGTAAAAAATTTAATTCATTGTCACAAAAAAGAATACAGAAAATTTTTTTATAAAATGATATTTATAGTGATTTGTTAAAATACTGTCCTGTGTTTTTTGCTGTATTAGAAATTTGAATTATCTCTTCAGAATATTTATTGGGATATAGACTAATAGTTTTTTTCTGAATTAAGGTAAGTTTTAAAATGTTTTACTAACTATGACAATTCCGTAAAAATTAAATTTGCTGTCATTCTGAATTAGGTACGAATGTTTACAATCAGGTTTTTGACTGAAAGAATCTCCTACAATTATCGACGAGATTCTTCGTTGCTACGCTACCTCGGACTATGTCCGGCTTTCGACGGAAAGACA
>JAOZSR010000157.1 GCA_029939575.1 Fidelibacterota bacterium | reverse complement strand
ATTTTTCCAACGGGGAACCAACCAAAAGCTCCGGGACAAAATGTGTTCTTATATGGGCAATTGCTAAAAGAACAATTATAGCCATGTAGAATTATTGAAATAAAATATAAGCCCAAATAACTACAGGAAGCTGAAACGCTGTGTTTCCACAAATAAATTGTAGTAATTGTTAAAACAACTAAATATGGTAGGCTAATCAGCCAGTACCACCTTTTTCTGGGATAGGGTATGCAACTTTTATCTATCATATTGTTATCAGTTTTACAGGTATATCTTTTATATTTTTAATCCAATTGGTAATCATATATATATGGGTTTCTTCATCAAAAACCATCCAGGCATGTCCTTTTCCCGGATATTGGACACATTTGCTTTCATTATTTAGCCCGGATAATTTAATATGGGATTGGTGCATCGTTTTGCTTTCTTTTTCTCCTGAAGCATAGAGTATTGGAATAGTTTCAGCAAAATCAGTGTTTATAAGACAGAACCTGTTTGCTTGAATCATACTTCTTTTAAAGGATTTTCTGTCTGCCATTTTAATACTTCTTTTAAATGTTGAGCGTTCACTTTTCTTAACACCCAGGCTTTTAGCCATTGCATTCAAAATGAGATTTGATTTTAGAAAAGGTGACATTAATTGAAGTGCAATAACGTTTCCTCTGATCGGATATGCGCTTGTTCCATCAATAATAGCCCTTACAAACAGGTCCGGATGGTTTTCCAAAAGATAAAAAGCCAGGCTTCCTCCCAGAGAAAATCCAATCAGAATTATTTTTTCTTCAGTTTTATTTTTTATCAGACTTACTAATTCTTCTCCAACCTCTTCAATTGATGTCCATGACAGAGGATTACTTTCTCCATGTCCTGGAAGATCAGGCGCTACACAATAATAATCCGATTCCAATGCTTTAATGTGGTTGTTCCACATTTCATAATTTGATCCTGCTCCATGAAGAAATAAAACCATTGTTTTTGTTGAGTCTCCAGATTCAAAAACATTGAAGTCTGAATATGAATAATTCCTCTTTATTTCTAATTTCTTACTGTTTTGTGCTGCAATATTTCCTACCATGATTATTGACAATATTGTTATAAATATGAATCGCATTTTTATATAATCGTTATTTTAGTGCTATATAAAGATGAACACTCCCGAATCCTCCAACCGAAGTGTGCTCAAATTCAAAATTGTGTTCTGTTAACAGGGCATCAATATCTTTAATGATATCTCCAAATTTTTCCCATAATCTAACAATTGCAAATCCAATTACATTTCTGTTTTTTGGATAATCAAAATCAACAAGAAGCAAACGGCCACCAGGTTTAAGGACTCTATTTATCTCACCAAGAGCTTTGTTTCCATCAGGATATCCCGTGAATGCCATTGTATTTATTATGGTATCAAAACTATTATCAGGAAATGGCAGTTTCTCAACGTTTCCTTTTAGAAGGTGAATATCAAGTCCTTTATCTTTCATCTTCTTTCTCGTTACCTCTACCATTTTTTCATTATAATCAATGCCATATATTTCATGTTGATTTGAGGCATATTGTGACATCAAGTATCCGTTTCCGAATGAAATTTCAAGAATTGTATTGCCTTTAATATGAGGGATTACATTTTTTATCCATTTTTTCCATACTGGAAATACTAACATAAATGCACCATACACTTTTGCCATCCAATTATATGCTTTATTCATTTTATTTGTATAATCAGGATGTATTCTTGATAGATCTGTGTATTTTATTTTTTCTGGTTTTATTCTGAGTATTTTAACCATATTGCTAATTTTTTAAAATGTTTCAACCCAATAGCTTACTTGATATTTATTATTAAATTTAAACTCAAATTCATTATAATTATCGTGATTTAATATTGTTCAATTGTTTACTCACTATTTCCGCAAATTTTAACGAATATTCTCCCAGATTTTTCTTTTCCCCTTGAAAATCATCCTGGTTTATTTGAATGGCTATTGCAAAATCGTATTTTGGATAATATGCCAATTCGGTTAGGTATCCCATCATAAGACCTGTATGCCCAATCTTTTTACCTAAAGTTGTTTCGGAAATGATAGTTGCGATACCGTAGCCGTATTCTGATTCTTTTCCAGTTTCAAAATCAACGGTTGAATAAAGTTTAACTTTTGATTCGTCATTAAAAATGCTCCCACTAAAAAAAAGTTTTGCCCATTTTGCCAAATCTGGCGACGAACCTATAAATCCACCTCCACACCATTCAAATTGAGGATTTATAAAATACTTTCCATTTTTAACAACTTTTACTGGTGCATTTATATATGGATTTTCACCTGAATGTCCTTGTGCTAACCCTGAAGGATTTCTTGAAATTGCCGGCTCAATTGTATTTAAATTTAGTGGTTTAATAAAGCGGTTTTGCACTTCACTATAGAGTGTATTACCACACACTTTTTCAATTATCATTCCAAGCAAAATATAATCAGTATCAGAATAATACCAACCATTTCCGGCCGGATGAATAGGTTCCATATCAAAGATATATGACAAACGTTCTTCCGGTGTCCAAATTTTATTTACATCAGCCAATACATCAGTATTAAATTTTTCATTAAGAATATATCTTGGTAAACCACCAGTATGATGTGCAAGCATATTGATTGTTAGGTCTGCTGAGTTGGGTATTTTTTTATACCATCCATTTTCACCAAGGTATTTACTAACCTTATCGTTTAGTGATAATTTATCTTCTTCCACAAGTTGAAGTAAAACTGCGGCTACAAAAGTTTTTCCAGTACTACCTGAAAACATTCTGTGCGTATTTTTCATTTTAATATTTTTGTCAGAATCGGAATAGCCGGAAGCAAGTTTTATAATGCAATCATCGGGCAATATCACAGCACAGGTTATACCCGGGAAGTTTACTTCCTGTTGAATACGGTCAAGTGTTTTCTGTAACTCTGTTACAAGATTATCAGTTGGGTTTTGTGCAGTTAAATTCCCATTGATTACCATAAGAATTACAAGGAATAAAACTTTAGTATATTTTTCCAGATATGTTATTTTTTGTAAAAGTTTCTGCTTTTGTGAAGTATAATTATTTTCGAGTGTACCAGAGTGTTTCTTATTTGAGCATCCTATTAATAATGTTGGAAATGCACACGCTAAACAAACACCAGCTGATAATACAGACGATTTGATGATAAAGTCTTTACCAGTTATTGTATTGTTAGAGTTTTGCATGATAATATACTTTTTAGTTAATAAATATATGGTATCAATTTTCTTGTTCTTTTTGCATAATTGTCGAATTCTTTCCCATATTTATTTTTAAGATATTTCTCTTTTAGTGGAATAAGAATTAGAATAAAAACCAAAGCCATAGATACCGGAATAAGTAACAATATCAATCTATCGGCAATTAAAGCAATTCCGGAAAAAAGAATAATATCACCGAAATAATTTATATGTATAGAATACTTAAATAGACCATCAGCATAAATATGACCTTTGTTTTCTTTTTTCTTTTTCCAGATATATCTCAAAAACTCTGAATAGGTATTTAAGTATGAGCCTAATATAAACATTAGAATACCTGCATATTCCAAATAATCAATTTTCTGACCATTATTTCCGCTGACAACTGCAACAAGAGGAATGATAAAAGGCATTATATTGATAATTATTATTGCTTCAATCCAATACATTTTTCTTTTATAAAAAACAAACAACATTATTCCAAGTCTTATGAAGTAGATTAGAAAACAGGAAAACAATAAAACATTGCGATAGAAATTACCTGTAGTTTTATATGGTTGTAACCAAAAAACCAAATCATTCTTTTCAATAAACATTATACAAGATGATATCCATATCGCAACAGCCATCGTTATCATAATGAGACTTTTGGGCAATATTGATTTTTCATGTATATCTCTAAAAATCATAGTATTTTACAATTAATTCATTCTTTTTTTTATTTCTGATAAATTATTTTCAATGTAATCACAACTTGGTTCGTTGTTACATTTTCGGCATTTTATATCCCATCCTGAATTCAGTGTCATACAGATTTTGCATTTGTAGTTTTCAATCTGATCCAAATACCATTTTTCCCAGCCAATCTTTTTTATTTTTTCCAGGTCTTTCCACATTTCTAATCTGTGAGGCATTCTTGATTGAAATTCTTTTAATTCAGAACATGGATAATCTGTACAATCAATACAAAAGTCGATTCCTTTTTTTTGAGTGCACTCCCACATGAAACAATCTCCGCATTTTGAATTTCTATTTTCGGAACGGCATCCGAAACACTTTGTTTCTTCAATGCTTAAGTTTAAATATTTCGCAAAGGATTCTAATCTTTCAGTATCTTCATGTGTGGCAATATAAATGGTACATGAAGGACAAAACAAGCCGCAAGATGCTGCAAGTTTTTTTTCTGGTTTATCTTTCTTAAATGTCATATTTCTTGTCTTGTTATTTGCTCATTAAAGGAAGTCACTTCCCAAATATCCTGTAGAACCTGCTAAAAGTATTTTTTTCATTTTACGCTTCTTTTAAATCAGTTGCCATTTTTTATTATTCTTTATCATTTCTTGAAACAATA
>JAOZSR010000156.1 GCA_029939575.1 Fidelibacterota bacterium | reverse complement strand
TATAATATTTATATCCACGAGTTGAAACTCGTGGCAATTCATAAACTCACAGCAAACCATAAACTCATGGCAAATCATAAACTCATGGCAATGCATAAACTCGTGGCAACTCATAGACTCACGGCAAATCATTTCTCCTGCGCGTATCAATTTTTTGTTTCATAAAGAGCTTTTAACCACGATAAATCACATAGAGCCAGTTTTTTGAAATATTTTCACAATAATTTTTGGTAATTATTTTGATATTTTTAGACTTAAGGCCAGTCCTCCACCTTTTGCCAATTTAAATGTTTTTTCCATATCATTTGTAATTATCATATTTTGTATTTCAATGCTGGTTGGATTTTTATCCCAATGTGCATCTGGTCCATCTTTGTAAATAGTTGTTTCATACTTTTTTCCGGATTCCAGAAAATCAAAATTAATTGTTATTTCTCGTGATTCTTCATCGGAAATGCTTCCTACAAACCAATTTCCTGAATCTCTTTCCTGGCGAGCAATTGTTACAAAATCTCCAACCTCACCATTCAACACTTTTGTATACTCCCAATTAACACCAACATCACGAATAAATTGAAATGCCGGATTTCCTACATAATTTTCCGGTAAATCACAAGCCATTTGAATGGGACTGTAAATTACAACATATAATGCTAACTGATGAGCGAGTGTTGTGTTAATTTGATTGGTTTCATTTAACTTTATTTTAAAAGCGCCCGGTGTAAAATCTATTGGTCCTGATAGCATCCTTGTAAAAGCAACGATCGGTAAATGTTCCGGTGGATTTCCACCGTCACTGGCCCAGGCATTGAATTCCTGACCTCTTAAACCTTCCCTGGAGATGACATTTGGATAGGTTCGGCGGATTCCGGTGGCTTTGATTGGTTCATGTGCGTTAATAGCTACTTTATATTTTGCACCGGTTTTAATCACTTTTCTGTAATGATTGACCATCCATTGTCCATGATGAAATTCGCCTTTGGGAATGATTTTACCAACATAACCGGTTTTAACCGAATGAATACCCAGATGGTTCATCAAAGCAAATGCTGTATCCAGTTGTTGTTCGTAGGTTCGTGGAGCTGCCGAGGTTTCATTATGCATAATAATTTCAACCCCTTTTTCTTTACTATATTGAATAACTTCATCAAGATTATAATCCGGGTATGGAGTGACAAAATCAAAAACACCTTCCCGATCTTCGAAGCCAATCCAATGTTCCCATCCTGTATTCCAGCCTTCAATCAGAACTCCACCAATATTATTCTTAGCGGCAAAATCGATATATTTTTTTGCATTTTCTGTTGTTGCTCCATGTTTTCCACTTGCCATATCCCAACTTGATTTCCCAATGTGCATTTCCCACCAAATTCCAATATATTTTTTTGGTTCAAACCAACTAACATCTTCCAATTGATTTGGTTCATTAAGATTCACAATTAAATTAGATGCTATCAGATCTGTTGCCAATTCACTAATTTGAATAGTTCTCCACGGTGTAACAAAGGGAATTGTTCTTTTAACTTTATATTTCAGTCTATGGGAGCCTACTAATTCGCTGGTCATGGATAAATTTTCTTTATCAATTTTTAGTGTCATTCCTGCATAATCTGTTAGATTTGCCTCGTGAAAACTTAAGTGGAGTCCATTATCTGTGCGCATAGTAATCGGCGTATTAACTGCATTTTCCGGAATGTAAGTCTGGGCAAGGTTAGCATGTTTTTGTTTGGAAATCGCATCTATTTCGGAGAATTTGGTTGTATTGTATAAATGCTCATAAATATCCCAGTCGCCGGGAATCCACCAGCAAGTATGATCTCCGGTTAAATTAAATTGAGTATTTTCATCCATAATAATTACATCTTTTAGATTATCTTGCCTGGGAAATTCATACCTAAAACCAATACCGTCATCATAGATTTTGAAATATATATTTAATTTGCGTTTTGGAGGATTAGTTTCCTCCAGATTTATAATTAATTCATTATAGTGATTATTAACAATTCGTTGCTCACCCCATGGCATTTCCCAATCCTGATTAAAAGCCTTTGTTTTAACACCTGTTATTTTAAGGTTTTTTTGTAGTGAAGGTTGATCTTTAAAATCAAAGCCCATTTTTGAAGTATCAATCGTTACAAGGCCTTTGTGTTTTACTAAATAGTTTGGTGAGCCCTCTTTGTTAAGGAAAAACTCCAGGGAAATATTTTTTGACGGTGATTCAATTTTATTGGTAAAATTTTGGACATTACCACATCTGGAAATCCATATTAACAAAAATGCTAAAAAAACTTTTCTCATTATCTGCTCCATTTGCTTTATAATTAATTTAATCCTACTAATTATTCAAATAATTTTAATATTTTGTAATAACCTAAATTATCACTGTCATCATTTTTTGTTAGTATCAAGATGTTATGGAATGAATAATGCAGATTAGAAAACCTCTGAATTATTTTTTATGTAATCAATCAAATTCATCAACCCATTGTATTGGATCAGCATCAAATTCCAGGTTTATTCCATCTTTACTTTTTCCTAAAAATAGAGTAGAACGACCATTTTTTAGATCGGCTCTGAATACTCCGGCAAATTTTTCATTAAAAGGAACAATCGCGCTATTAAAAATTCTGGCTGCTTTGGGGATTGGATTCCGGTCAGTAATTGGATTCGTGCTGAATTTCCAGACGATATCATGACACTTGTCTGGTTTTTCTTCCCAGGGAATATTTGGTAGACTATTGCCGATAATGGTATTTTTCATTAATGCCTCATTTTTTATATAAAGGTAGTTAATACTATTTTTAAGATACAAAGAAAAGTATATCATTGCAACTTGAAATTTTGTGAAGTCAGTATTGTGTTTGGTCGAAGGCATTACTTTCATTTTCAAAGATGTAATATATTTCAGATAAACAAATTTTATAAAAAATACTTGACTTTAATTTTTTCGGATAGTAAATAATATAGGTTTTCGGGAACGTTTGCGGAAATAAATTATTAACCCTTAAAGAGAAAATAAATATGAAACAAACAACGATAGTCGATTTGGCAAAATTATTACACATTACACCATCAACTGTTTCCAGAGCCTTAAGGAATCATTCTGAAGTTAGTTCAAAGACAAAAGCAAAGGTATTGGCTCTTGCTAAAAAAATGGATTATCATCCCAATTCTATTGCACAGAATTTAAAACAAAAAAAGTCAAATATAATTGGTGTATTGGTTCCTCAGGTTCGGCATTATTTCTTTGCTTCCATTATGAGTGGTATTACAGATGTTGCAGAAAAAGCAGGACTTACGGTAATGATATGTCAGTCTAATGATAAATATAAAAATGAGGTAAGGAATATTAGTTCATTAATTTCTCAACGTATTGCCGGACTTTTGGTTTCTATCTCCAGCGCTACTGAAAATTTTGATCATTTTGAATCTTTGATTAATCGCAAAATTCCGGTTGTCTTTTTCGATCGTATTTGGGATGATAAAAGGGTAAGCAAGGTTGATGTTGATGATTATAATGGAGCTTTTCAAATTGTTGAACATATGATTTTACGAGGTTATAAAAAAATTGCTCATATTACCGGACCCGGAAATCTGAATATTAGCAAACAAAGACTGAAAGGTTACAAAGATGCACTTGAAAAACACAACATCGATTTTCATGAGAAATATATTATACATGCAGGACTGAATGAAGAGGATGGAGGGAATGGTATTTCATTATTAATGAAATTACCGGATATAGAAAAACCTGATGCCGTATTTTGTATCACTGATCCGGTTGCAATCGGTGCTTTTCTGAAAATTAAAGAACTTGGTTTGAAAATTCCGGAAGATATTGCACTTGGAGGATTTAGTGATAATCCAAACGCTTCGTTAATTACTCCATCACTTACAACAGTAAGGCAACCTGCCTATGAACTGGGAAAAGAAGCGGCAGAAATTTTGATAAAACAAATCCAAGATCATAATTGGAAACCGGTTAATAAAATGTTAAATACAGAATTAATAATCAGAGAATCGACTTAATAGATTAATTGAGAGGAAAGACTATGGAAAAAGGGCATGTTTCATTTAAAGAGAAAATTTTGTATAACTTTGCAGATCCGGTTAATCAAATTTAAATAGGAAGAAGAATGAGATTCGGACATTTTGATAACAAAAATAAAGAATATGTGATAGAACGACCTGACACTCCAAAATCCTGGAGTAATTATCTGGGTTCAACTGAATATGGTGCTATCATCACAAACAATGCAGGTGGCTATAGTTTTTATAAATCTGCTGCCCAGGGACGGTTCACTCGCTTGAGATTTAATTCCACTCCAATGGACCAACCAGGTAGAAACCTCTACATCAGAGATCAGGAATCAGGAGATTATTGGTCAAGTGCATGGCAACCTGTAGGAAAATCATTGGATGAATACAAATCTGTTTGCCGTCATGGAACCGGATATTCAATCATTGAATCAGAATATTCCCAGATCAAAACTGAAACCAAATATTTTGTACCAATGGGAAAAACCCATGAATGTTGGAATGTGAAAATCTCTAATATTGGCAAAAAAAAACGAACCTTACGACTTTTCACCTATGTGGAATATGCCGGACATTGGATTTTGAACAATGATTTTTTCAATTTGCAATATTC
>JAOZSR010000155.1 GCA_029939575.1 Fidelibacterota bacterium | reverse complement strand
CTATAGAATTATCAACAGGATTTAATATTTTATTTCCTGATAAATCAAATATTGAGATAACAACCTGAGCATTTTGATGCTTAAAGTTTTGGTTCAATGTCCCGGAAAAAAATACCTAAATAATATTGCAAATACTTGAATATAGAATTATTAATGATTAAGTTGCTGTATAAATTTAAGAATCGGGATATTAAAATTACTTTAAATAATAAATACCAAAAGTTTCTATATTTAGCAAGTCTTTCTACATATAGCAATAAGTTTCTTATTGGAGAAACTTATTCGGAAGGATTCTATGTGGTTAAGAATATTTAAGCATTATAAAATAAGGAGAATTAATCATGATATTATTAGCAAAAAGCGTCGAACATTTGGCTAAACTTAGAGCCAATATTGAGATTACTGGTGAGCAAAAGTATCTCCCAAATAATATTGAAAATATTGTAAAAATAGTTGTCTCAAAGGGGAATACTATAAGAATATCTGCTAAAGGATTACTCCCTGCAACTTTAGAAAATTTTGTTAAAATAGGTGGAAATAATATTACAATAATAATCTAATAAATACTTAATTATTCATGGGGATAATATGGATAAAGAAAAATCTATTGAGAGGGTTAAGAGACTCATTAATAAAGCAGAGGATGTAATTTCAACTCATAGACCAAATCCACCAAATGTAATTGGATTTCATACTCTTGATAGTGGAACTTTTGCTTCATGGAGAAATCAAGCTCTTTCATGCATCCAAAGTACCGTTTGTAAAGATCATCTTTATTGAATCTTTATTATTGAGAATTTGTATGAGTTCATTAATAATAAAAAAAATTGATCACGATTAAAATGCTTGCAAATCCAAATAATAAAACGGTTAATCTTTTTCATCGGCTTATTTCTTTCTTTTGTCTTTTCCAACTAAAATTAAGGGGAGACAAGTCAATTTTTAACTAATTAAATGATTTTTAGGAATCTATATTGAAAATAATTATTAACTTTTGACACTAACCAATGAAATCCAAGGGATTAAAATATGAAAAAATCTAAAAAAAAATCGGAACTTACCACAAAACAGATTCTTGCTAAAATTAAATCCTTAACCGGTTTTACGGTGTCTAAAATTGCAAACAGTGTCAAGTGTTCAACAGGATCTATAAGAAACTATTCTACTGGTAAGTCAAAAACCCCAAAATTAATTAGAGATCGACTTTTAAAATTACTGCTGCTGGACACTGATGTTATTGCAACAAGAATTGAAGAAATCTTTGAAAATAGAAAAAATGAAAAACCTTTATTATTAAAGCGTAATAATCTTAAGATATTATGTGGAAGAGATACACTTCAAGATGTTATTGTTAACGAAATTGCTCAAAAGTTAGGAAATAATTTGATCATGTTAAAACCCGTCGCTATCTATTATTCTTTGGGTAATCGTTATAAAGATGATGATGAGTACTTAATAATCTCTAAAAATTGGTTAAAGAAGAAATCATACAATCTTAAACCAAATGACTTCAATTATCGGAAGAATCGAAAGAAAAAATGATATAAATTGGGGCTGGCGGGTCTTTTTTGTATTTAATGAAAAGATTTTGTCAATTTAGTAATTTTATTTAGTTAATTAACTATAGACATCGTTATATCATAGAAATATTCATCATACAAATTATAAATAAAGTGGAAATAAATATAAAGATTTTTTAAATTTAATAGTATCAAATGATAGTATCAAATTGGAGAGAATATGAAACCGCCTTATGAATTAAATACAAAAATACTAAAATATATAACATCAATTTCAGAAAAAATTGGTGAAGTAAATGCGAATTATTTAAATAGACCATCACCAAAATTAAGAAAAAAGAATAAAATAAAAACAATACACTCTTCTCTTAAAATTGAAGGGAATACTTTATCAGAAAATCAAATAACAGATATAGTTGAAAATAAAAGAGTAATCGGAACAGAAAAAGATATACTAGAAGTAAAAAATGCAATAAACCTTTATGACCAATTACAACTATTTAAATCAACATCATTAAAATCATTTCTGAAAGCACATGGAATACTAATGGAAAAATTGGTAGAAAATCCGGGAAAATTAAGAAAACAAAATGTTGGAGTATTCAAAGGAACAGAAGTAGCACATCTTGCTCCTCCGGCAAATAGAGTACCGAATTTAATGTATGATGTATTTAAATATCTAAAACAAAGCGATGAACTTGTACTTATAAAAAGTTGTGTATTTCACTATGAAGTAGAATTCATTCATCCATTTATTGATGGAAATGGAAGAATGGGAAGATTATGGCAAACAATAATATTAATGGAAAAATATCCAATATTTGAATTTATTCCATTTGAGACATTAATAAGCAAAACACAAGAAGATTACTACAAAGCCTTAGAAATATCTGATAAAGCAGGAGACTCCACATTTTTTATTGAATATATGCTTGATGTGATTGAAAAATCCTTAGATGAATTATTAAAATTCAATAATAAAATTGAAACTGATAATGACAGATTAGAATATTTTATTTCATTGGGAAAAAGTGAATTTACAAGAAAAACTTACATGAGTATATTCAAAGATATTTCTACTTCAACTGCAAGTCGAGATTTAAAAAAAGGAGTGGAAAAAGGTTATTTTGATAAAGTTGGCGAAAAAAATAGAACAAAATACGAAATGCGGACATAATTGTCCGTTAGTATAACTTATAGGAAGAATTGATTGAATAAATAAAGGCTATTATGAAGAAACTTACAATTATACTTTTTATAATACTTGTTCCAATTATTGGATTATCTCTGGGAAAAGTAAGCTGGGGGTGGGAAGTGCACCGCTATGTAAACGATCATGCTGTTGATTATCTGCCGGCTGAGATGTCTTTTTTTATGGAACAACGCTCTTATCTGCAACAACATTCAACTGATCCAGATGCTGATCCGTTACCGGGATATTATCATTACATGGATATTGATTATTATCAGGAATTTTTTGATGGCACGCTCCCGCATAATATGGACAATTTGATTGCCCTTTATAGTTCTTCAATTGTGCAGGGTAATGGTATTGTTCCCTGGATTGTTGAAGAGTGGACGGATAGTTTGAGCACATTAATGGCTGGTGGTAAGTGGGACGATGCCTGGCAAATCGCGGCTGAACTGGGTCATTATGCAGCCGATTCTCACCAACCATTGCATCTAACTTTAAATTATAATGGTCAGTTAACAGGAAATAACGGTATTCATTCCAGGCATGAAACTCAGATGATAAATCCCTATCTTTCGCAACTATCTTTGCCAACTGGTACAGGAATATACTGGCCAAATGTAATTGATTCTGTGTTTTTATACATTGAAGAAATTTATCCCTATGTTGACAGTATAATAATAGCAGATGATCTGGCTTATGCCCAGGATCCAAATTACGGAGCTACCTATTATAATATTATGTGGCAGGAACTTGAAAACTTAACCACAATCTCAATACATAAAGCGATACTGAATCTTGCAAGTCTCTGGAGGACAGCGTGGGAAAACGCAGGAAGTCCCTCCCCTTTGGGAATTGATGAAAATAACCAAATTCCGAATCAACATTTTTTAGCTGAAGCATACCCAAATCCCTTTAATCCGACTACACGAATAAATTATGCCCTATCCCATTCCGGTTTTGTGACTTTAACCATCTATGATCTTTCGGGTAGTACGGTTCAAACGCTGGTGAGTGGATTTCAAAAAACCGGCAGTTATTCAGTCAATTTTAACGCCAGCGGGCTTTCCAGCGGTGTATATTTCTATAAATTGAAAGTTGGCAATTATTTTGTGGATACAAGGAAGATGATGTTACTGAGATGAAAATTTTAGCTCTATTACAAATAACTGCACCGGAACAAAAACGTGTACAGTGAATTTATTTAAGTCATATATTTACTACATTTTGTCCGGTGAGTTCAGCCGTTAGAAAATCAAAATATTTATTTCAAAGAAAGTAGGATAATCGTATGACAATCATTGAAATAGTAATTATTAGCTTTGTTCTGCTGGAACTGTCAAATATACTGATGTTGTATTTCGCTTCCGGTTCAAAGAAGGCGAATGCAGTTGGTATTTTTACTGCCTGGGAAAAATCAAAGCAATATCCGGAAATTCATAATTTTATTAAATACCTTGTATATTGGATAGCCGGTTCGAAACTGATATTTATCTTACTCTTGATAGTGATAATTATATTTGCGACCCCTGAGGTTCAGCGTATCAGCCTGGTAGCATTAACAGTTGCCACAATGTCATTTTACTGGCGATTATTTCCTTTGATCAGGAATATGGATCAAAGGGGTGAAATTGAACCAAAGAACTATTCGATTATTTTGGGAATAATGATTTTCCTATTCATAGCAGTTTTTCTACTTGCAGCTGTTATTGTTTGATTAGCAATATAGTTGATTAATCGAGTTAATATCCTCACAAGAATGATCTAACATTATGTTTTTTGATGCTTAAGGTTATGGTTCAATATCCTGGAAAAATTCATAAATAATATTACAAATACTTGAATAGAATTATTAATGATTTATTTGCTTTTATGTTTAAGAATCGGGATATAAAAATTACTATTAATAATAAATGCCAAAAGTTTCTATATTTAGCAAGTCTTTCTAC
>JAOZSR010000154.1 GCA_029939575.1 Fidelibacterota bacterium | reverse complement strand
AAGTTGTCATGTCGATGAATTGCCCAATTTGAGATTCATCTGCCTGCTTTATGATTCGTGTTTGTTGTTTGGCTTTATCATACTCTTTGAGAGCACCGTCTCTTATAAAAAGAAGTTTGTTCCCCATGCCTGGTGTTGGCATAAATGGGATTTCCACATCAAATTCCAAATCTTGCCATCTATCATTTGAATAGAAATTAACATTATCCAAATTTTCTTCATCAATACTCCATAAATTTCCGAAGAAGTCTTCGTATGTTTCTCCAAGAATACCTGATGGGTTGATTGTATAATCAAAATTAATACCATCATATTTTGCAAAAGAGAACTTTGGCGAGTGAATAATTATTATATCGTTATTTGGGCTTTTTGTAATGCTGTTTACCCACGAAATCTTTAATCCATTTTGGGTGGTGAAAAATCGTTGCTGTACTCCTTCCTGGGCAGAAACATTCAACGTTGTCATCAGAAAAAACAAAATTACTCCCCCAAAAGCAATTGAGTTTTTGAAATGGATAGTTATAGGCGAATTTCTATATACTTTTAAATATGTGATCATAAATTATCAAATAAAACTTTATATAATCAAAATAGCTTTTCTAAAGACTATTTAAAATTAATCAACTACAAATATAAAATGAACACAAAAAATGTGCAAGGTAAATTATTTCTGTTAAAAAGTATATTTTTTTTTAAATTTACACAATTATTTAATTTTAAACTAAAATCCATGTTTGATTTTTTTATGAAAACATTCAAAGTAATGCGTATTTTAGTGTTTTTAATGCTTGTGTCCCTTCTTCAAACCATTGCAAACGATGCTTATTCCCAAAACTCAATATCGGGTATGGTAACCAATAATGGTGGTGAATCTCTGCCTGGAGTAACTATATTAATAAAGGGCACAATCAATGGAACTACAACAAATAGAGATGGACATTATTCCATTTCAAATATTTCAGATAGCACCACATTGCAATTTTCATTTATGGGTATGAGTACACAAGAGGTTTTAGTAGGGGGGCGAACAATCATAAACATTATAATGGCTCCTGATGCGATTGGGCTTGATGAAGTTGTGATTATTGGCTATGGTTCGCAAAGCCGCAAACATGTATCTGGTGCAATAACAACTTTAGATGCTACTGATATTAAAAGCATGGAAGTTACAGGTATTGATAAATCAATTCAGGGCAAAGCAGCGGGTGTATTAGTTACAAATAATACTGGTGAACCAGGTGGGGGTGTTACCATTCGTATTCGTGGCACAACTTCTATTGGTTCGGGTAACAACCCGTTGTATGTTATCGATGGTATTCCTTTAGCAAATACCCAAACAAGTAATCGTAATGTTGGCGAAAACAGGATTAATGGCATGTCTCAAATTAATCCTTACGATGTTGAATCTATTGAAATTTTGAAAGATGCTGCCGCCACTTCAATATTTGGAGCTCGTGGCGCAAATGGTGTAATACTAATTAAAACTAAAAGAGGAAAAACAGGAAAAGGAGAACTTACAGTAGATTTGAATATGGGTATGTCTGAATTAGACAACCGTTACGATTTGTTGGGAGCTTCTGATTATGCCATATTAGTAAATGAAGGCCGGGCTCAGTTGGCCGAAATTGAACCAGAATATTCTCCTTACTTCTCAGAAAGTTTTATAAAAAACCCAACAGTTAATACGAATTGGCAGGATGAAATCTTCAGAATAGGAAAAGTAGAAGAGGTTAACGTTTCTTTTGCTGGTGGTACAGAAACAACTAAATATATGATTAGTTCCGGTTTCTATAATCAGGAAGGTGTCATAATTAATTCAGATTTTAGTCGCTTTAGCATTCGTGCAAATGTTGACCAAAACTTAGGGGATAGAATTTCTGTGGGTACAAATTTGTATGCATCTGTCGTTGATCAGAGCCGGATTAAAAATGATGGCAGTCCGGATAATGCTGATGCATCAAATTACAATCATATTTATGGAGGGCCTGTTCTTTCTACAGCATTAGTAAAAGCTCCATCAACTCCTGTTTATCTGGCCAATGGCACTTTCTCTAACGATATTGCTCAAATTGAATATGGAAACCCTGTCAGGCAGGCATTAGACGTTAATATAAACAATAAAGTAAATCGTATCATTGCTTCTACTTATGCGAAAGTAGATTTATTGCCAGGATTTAATTTTAGAGTTCAGGTATCGGGTGATGTCCGTAATGAACTGGAAAACTGGTTTAATCCACCAAACCCAAATGCATTTGAAGGTACTGATTGGAGAGGTCAGGCTTCTCAACGTAATTTTAATCAAAGAGCATGGACATTGGAAAACTATTTTACCTATAAAAAAGGGATTAATAATCATAATTTTACATTCCTTGCCGGTAATACTTTACAAGAAACTATGTGGGAAAGTAGTTTTATTTTGGTAAGCGGTATTGTTTCAGATAAGATTCAAACTTTAAATGCCGGAACCGATATTGATGTAGCTATATCTGATAAACAAGCTTATGGTATAAATTCTTATTTTGGAAGAGTTGATTATAACTATAAAGGCAAATACCTTCTTTTGTTGAATGCCCGTTATGATGGTTCATCGAGATTTGGTAAAGAACATCGCTACGGATTTTTCCCATCAGCTTCGGTTGGTTGGAGAATATCAGACGAATCTTTCTTTGAATCAGTTAATTTTTTAGCTAATTGGAAATTACGTGTTAGTTATGGTATTACTGGCAATCAGGAGATATCAAATTATGCATCCCGCGGTATCATGAGTATCGGAACAGGAACAAATGTTGGTAGTAATTATACCGATCAAATTGGAGCGGTTATCTCAAGCTTACCCAGCCCTAATCTAAAATGGGAGGAAACAACCCAATTTAACATAGGTACAGATGTGAGTTTATTTAAAAGTCGTTTAAATTTTACTATGGATTACTATATTAAAACCACAGATGATTTATTATTTCTGGTTCCAATACCTGGTACAATGGGGCTGAGCCATAAATGGGAGAATATAGGTAAAATGGAGAACCGTGGTTTTGAGTTTGGTGTGAATGGAACCATTATTACCAATGATAAATTTAACTGGAATGCTAATTTTATCATTTCAAAAAATGATAATAAAGTTCTTGAACTGATGAATGGCAATGATGTTATCGCAAGTGGGGCAGGTGGTAGTAGTATCGCCAGAGTTGGTGAGCCAATTAGCTTTTACTTATATGAACGCGAAGAATATGTTAACCCTGAAGATGGAACTGTTGTTATTGTTGACCAGGATGGGAGTGGAGGGCCGCCAAACGAAGATGACCGCATTATAGCTGGTAGTCCGTTCCCTGATTTCTATGGAGGTTTTACCAATAACCTGTCTTATAAAAAATTTGATATATCCATATTCTTTCAGTACTCATACGGAAATAAAATATACAATGCAACAAGAAGTTGGATTGAAACATTAAAACTTAATGACCGTACAATTATTGGAACAAATACAACACAGGCTGCTTTTGATAACAGATGGCAACAACCAGGTGATATAACAAGGTATCCTGTTGTAAATTATGACGGTAGAAATGATGATTATACATTGCCTAACACAGGATGGTTAGAAGATGGTTCTTATTTGAGGTTGAAAACCTTGACTCTTGGGTACAATTTAGCTCCAAGTGTTGTATCTAAACTGAAGCTAAAATCCGCAAGGATTTACATAACAGCAGTCAATTTATTGACATTTACCAATTATTCAGGATTCGATCCTGAGGTTGATCACTTTACGGGAGTTAATGGTGGAGCCAACAGTGGTCTGCTGAAAGGTTATGATTATGGCTCCTATCCGCAGGCCAGATCATACATAATTGGAGTTAGAATATCATTATAAATTCATAAAAGTTAAAATGAAATATTTATATAAATATTTATTGTTCATCGCCGTACTTACACTTTTTAGTCAATGTGAAAAAGTACTGGATCAAGATGTATATTCCGGCATCGAGATGGAAGTATTTTACGATTCGCAAAGTGCAGCTGAAATGGGGATAACCGGTTGTTATAACAGATTTTTTAATGAAAGTTCATACTCGCAGCTAATTTGTTACTTTCAGGTGTCAACGGATGATATTAAGCAACCTACAGGTTGGACATCTCAATTAAAAGACCGCGCAATATTGGGATCAAGCTCATCGATTGGTAGTTTTGGTACACCGTGGGCAAGAATGTACACAGCAATAGCCAATGTTAACTTCTTTCTTGAAAAGGTATCTGAAATACCTAATGAGAAATTTACTGACAACAGGAAAGAAGAATTATTAGCAGAAGGACATTTTCTCCGGGGTTTATGCTATTACTATCTATCTATGGCATGGGGAGATGTGCCATTGGTTTTGGAACTGGCGACTGGTGATCTGGAAGACAATCAGATTGCTAAATCTTCTTATGCAGAAGTAATAGAACTTGTAAAAGCTGAACTAACAATTGCAGCTAACGACTTGCCTGCAATATTGGAAAATTATGATGATATTCCTGTAACTAACCAAAGAAAAGGCCGAGCCAGTAAATGGGCTGCAAAAGCTTATTTAGCCCGCATTGCTTTAATGGAGGAAGATTGGGCTACTGCGCTGGTGCTTTCAAACGAGATTATAAACAGTGGGATTTATCCTCTGGCAACATCATGGAGAA
>JAOZSR010000078.1 GCA_029939575.1 Fidelibacterota bacterium | reverse complement strand
CCTTTTTACGATTCCATCAAATTTGATTACGGACTGAAAACATTTGTACTTCATTTAGGCCGTGTCTGGCTACCGACTGAATGACAGAATGACAGAATTGTTTTTTTATAAAACCAGTAATATTAAAAAAGAAAAATTATTATCTGTAATAATTTGTTATTATATTCTTGGTCGTAGATAGACTATTGTATTCCGAACTCCATTCGCTATTGGCTATATGAATATTGGTCTGAAATAAAATAACAGGAGAAAAATAATGAAACCAAAACTTATTCAAGCAACAATAATTGCAGCTCTGGGTGGACTGCTTTTTGGATTTGATACTGCTGTAATTTCCGGAACAACAAGTTGGCTGGAAAGTGTATTTAATCTTTCATCTTTCTGGCTTGGTTTTACTGTTGCCAGTGCTCTTATCGGAACAATTATTGGTGCAATTATTGTCGGTCAGCCGGCTGATAAATATGGTCGCCGGAATATTTTATTTGTGCTGGCAGTTTTCTATTTTGTATCTGCATTGGGTAGCGCTTTCGCCTGGAACTGGGTCTCATTTCTCTTTTTTCGCTTTCTTGGAGGGTTAGGGGTAGGAGGAGCATCGGTTGTTTCACCAATGTATATTGCTGAAATTTCACCTGCTAAATACAGGGGGCGACTTGTAGCAGTGACACAGTTTAATATTGTGCTTGGTATATTACTGGCATTTTTCTCTAATTATGTTATTACCGGGATGGATCTTGGAATCATGGAATGGCGTTGGATGTTTGGGGTGGAAATTATTCCGGCACTGTTTTTCTTTTTGTTGCTTTTTTTAAATCCTTTGAGTCCACGCTGGTTGATTGCAAATAATCATAATGAAGAGGCCAAAAAAGTTTTGGAACAATGTGGAACAGACACTGGTAATGTCGAGGATGAAATCCATGCAATTCAAACATCACTGGATATTGAACATCATAGTTTGGAAGAACCGTTCTATCAAAAAAAATATATTAGGCCGATTTTGCTGGCTGTGGCTATTGCGATGTTTAACCAACTTTCCGGTATTAATGCATTGATGTATTATGCACCTCATATTTTCAAAATGGCAGGAGCCGGAACATCTTCTGCATTACTTCAAACTATTGCTGTAGGTGGAACAAATCTGGTTTTAACTACACTTGCTTTAGTGGTGATCGATCATTTTGGTCGTAAAAAATTAATGCTGATTGGTTCAATTGGTTATATCATTAGTCTGGGAACTACAGCCTGGGCTTTTTATACTTATGGAACAAATTTTACTGCTGCCGGAAGTATTATAGTTCTTGCCAGTTTACTACTTTTTATTGCTTCCCACGCTTTTGGACAGGGGGCAGTAATCTGGGTTTTTATCAGTGAAATATTTCCAAACAGAGTTCGTGCAAGAGGACAGGCCTTAGGAAGTTTTACACATTGGTTTATGGCAGCTGTAATCTCCTGGACTTTTCCAATGATCGCAAAAATTTCAGGAGGACATATTTTCGCCTTTTATGGAATTTGTATGATATTACAATTGATCTGGGTAATTAAAGTTATGCCTGAAACAAAGGGAATTTCTCTTGAAAAGATTCAAAAGGAATTTGGAATTGAATAAAGATTGAGGAAGATTAATTTTTAAATAGTTAGTTTATAAATTGATTTTAAAAATAGAAAAAATTAAGGCTGTTTGTTGATTATATTTATTTGGAAAAATTGGAAAATATGAAAAGTAAGGGATAATTTTTTATCACTGCTTGAAAGATCGTCAATATTCTGATTACATATTAAATCCTTAGTTATTTTTTTCCAACATTATAGGCAATAATTCCGCCACCTACCAGCAAAATTCCCAGAATGGAATAAATATCAGGCGATTCTTCAGGCAATATTATCCAGGCTAATAAAGCGCCAAATACAGGAATAATAAACTTCCATAAATTCAAATCTGAAACTTTTATATTTGGGATTTTGAGAAGGTGAAACCAGATTGAAATCGCTATTGCTGATAATATAGAGAGCCAACTTAATATAAGATAGAAATTCAGAGGAAGAAAAATATTTGGAATTCCTTCAAAAAAAATTGAAACTATAATGAGACCTAAGCCTCCGAAAAACAACTGGGAAGAATTAAGAATCAATGGGGAAATAGTATTTTTAGTTTTTGCGATAGCAATATTACCAAAAGCACTAGAAATCACACATAATAATAATATTACAATTCCGACAAACTCCTGTTTTCCTGCTGCTTGCCATGGTTTGCGGCTTAGGGTAAGAATGACTATTCCTAAGAGACCTAACAAAATACTGGATATTTTTTTTAAAGTCATTACGTCATTATCCATAGTAAAATGGGCAACAATAGCAACAGCCAATGGACTTGATCCGATAATTATTGCGGCAAGTGCACCAGGAACAATGGAAATGCCGGTAAAAAACAATCCATATGCCAGGAATGTTTGTAAAAGTCCAATAACCAATATGATTCTGAAATTATTTTTAACCGTTGATAAAAAAAGTGGGAAATTGCCGACAAATGGTACCAGTATCAATCCTGATAACATAAATCTAATTCCGGCAAAAGCAAGTGGTGTCATATAATTGAGGCCGATTTTGACTCCCACAAATGCTGTTGACCATAATAAACAGGCAAATATTGTCAGGAGAAAATTTTTTAAACCTAAATCATTTAGCATCGTTTTTTCTTTCATTATTTTTAATCAATTCGTGGTATCGAAAACAATCAACTGTATGATCGTTCACCATGCCAATTGCCTGCATAAAAGCATAACAAATTGTAGGTCCCACAAAAGAGAAACCTCGCTTTTTTAGATCTTTACTCATATTTTCAGAATATTTTGTTTGAGCAGGAATTTCCTCCCAGGTTTGATATTGATTTATAATAGTTTTGCCTTCGGTAAATTGCCAAATGTATTTGTCAAAGTTTTCAAATTCCTTTAGAATATTAAGATAGGCTGTTGCATTTTTGATTGTTGCTTTGATTTTCAATTTATTCCTGATTATCCCTGTATTCTGGACTAATTCATTAATTTTTTTTGTATCATATTTTATTATTTTATAAGGATCAAAGTCATCAAACGCTTTTCTGAAATTATTCCGTTTTTTCAAAATTGTAGACCAACTTAAGCCTGCCTGGAATCCATCAAGAATAAGAGATTCAAATAATAATTGACTGTTATGCTGAGGAACACCCCACTCATCATCATGATATTTTTTCATAAGATCATCTTTAAATGACCAGGAACAGCGTTTTTTTGTGTCCATATTAAAATCCTTATATTATTAGACTGAATAAAAATCTCAGGTATAAAGATACTCTTGATGTAAGTTACTTAAGAATATGGTCTTTTTTGAATGAAAAGTATTTTATTTTAGGTGATTTTTAGATAATGTTGACAAATAATCACAAAATGTCAAAAAAAACTTTTTATTAATTTTCTTATTACTTATATTTTATTCGAATTGGGAAACTAGTCAATAATGAGGGAATTAAGGTTTTTAAGTTTCCGAAATAAAATTAAAGGAGATAGTAACATGAGGAAAATTACGATTGTAATTGCAAGTATTCTTATTTTGAGCGGGCTATTGTTAGCTGGTGGTATTGTTACCAACACTAATCAAAGTGCTGCTTATCTGCGTACATTAAACAGAAATGCTTCAACTGATATTGATGCTGTATATTCAAATCCGGCTGGAATAACCCAGTTAGAAAATGGTCTGCATATTGGGCTTAATAACCAATCAATATTTCAGTTAAAAACTGTTGAAAATGATTATACTTTTTTAAAAAACAACAAATTTGAGGGAACTGTCACAGCCTTAGTTTTCCCTGATTTTTATGTAGCTTATAAAAAAGACAAACTGGCTCTTTCTGCTGGTTTTATGCCTATCGGTGGCGGCGGTAGTGCTGAATTTGAAGCAGGATTACCATCATTTGAAATGCCTGTATCTGAATTATTACCATCAATGGCAGCAACAGGAGTAACAGATTATAGATATGATACTTACTTTAACGGATCATCAATTTATTTTGGTGGACAGGCTGGTTTAGCTTATCAAATTAATGATAAATTTTCAGTTTCTGTTGGTGGAAGATTTGTTATGGCATCAAATACTTATGAAGGTCATTTGAAAGATATTGAAGTCAATATTCCTGGTACAGGTTGGATTGCCCCTGGTACTTTTATGCATGGAGCAGCTGCTCAATATACTGCCGGTGCAGCTTCTGCAAATGGAGCGGCTTCAAGTTTGCAAGCAGTTTCTACAGCTGGTTATGGAGGATTAACTTTCGATCAAGCTCAAACTGGCGGAGTTCTTACAGCCGACCAAGTTTCAGAATTACAAGGCGGATTAGGTGAAAATTATGTAGATGGAATGACAATTGATCAGGCTGCTGCAACATATACTGCTTTAGGTACTGGCGCTACAGCTACAGCAGCAGAATATGAAGCAACTGCAAATTATCTTGATGTTGCAACTGGCGATAAAGAAGTTGATGTACTTCAAAAAGCTACAGGTTTTGCCCCGGTTATCAGTGCTAATTTTACTCCAAATGAAAATCTTTTAATTGCTTTCAGATATGAAGGTATGTTAAAACTTGAACTTGAAAATGAAACAAAAGATGGTAAAGATGCAGGAATGGCAACTTTTGCAGACAAAGCTAAGACAAATGCTGATATGCCGGCAATGGTTGGACTTGGTGTTGCTTATACAGTATCACCAAAATTAAAAACTGAAGCCAGTTTCAATTATTATATGAATACAGGCGTTAATTGGGATGGAAAAGAAGATTATATTGATAATGGTTATGAAGCAGGTCTTTCTGTAGAATATGCTCTTAATGAAAAATTAAAAGCCAGTTTAGGTTTCCTGAATGCTGCAGGTGGAGCACAGGAAAATTATCAAACAGATCTCAGTTACAGCCTGAATTCCAATACAATTGGGTTGGGTTTTAATTTTGCTTTATCTGAAAAATTAAATATTGACTTTGGTGCATTAAATACTTTCTATGCTGAAGGTACCAGAGATGGTGCATCAGAATCGACAAGCGTTAATTTTGTAGAAACATACAATAAAACCACTATGGGTTTTGCTTTTGGTTTAAATCTGAAATTATAATTTTACTATAAAAATAATTTTTATATACGGGAGAAACCTTTGTTTCTCCCGTTTTATTTTCAGTAAAAATTGTGTCTTGAAAATCAAATTTTTGTTACTAAATTCTATTAATACAATTTTCACAATATCTAAAAATATTGAGGAGGGGAAATGAGGGAAAGATTATTTTTTGTATTAATAATTATCATACTCTGTGAATTTGCATATGGTCAATCGGAAAATCGTACCGGTTGGGGTTGGGGCGGAGTTCCGGCAATTAATTATAATGCTGATGATGGATTTGGATATGGTGTCCTGGTAAATTTTTTCAATTATAGAGATGGCGGATATAATCCCTATTATTACAAAATTAAAACACAAATATTTAAGACAACCGGAGGTAAACAGGATCATATTTTATTTTTTGATAGTCCCTATCTGCTTGGAAAGGGATTACGTTTTAATGTCAGGTTGAGATATAAAACCGAAGATTATTTTTCCTATTTTGGATTAGGAAATGATACTAAATATGACTCGGAATTTATAGAAACTGATGATGACGATAATCCAACAGACCCGGATAAGTATAAAGGAAATGATTACTATACTTCAAAATCAAAGCAAATCCGCTTACTTGCTAATCTTCAAAAAGCATTAATATATGGTAAAAATGATAAACCAAAGCTTTCAGCCTTAGTTGGATTAGGTATTCTTCAAGCCTCAGGTGATATAAATGAAAATGATGCACATTTAACAAAATTATCTGAAGATTTGGCTAATGATATTATCAGTCAAAAAGAAATTGACGGCGGTATGAATAATTACTTGAAATTTGGTTTGATTTATGATACACGTGATAATGAGCCGGCACCTAATTCGGGAGCCTGGTCAAGTATTTTATCTGAATTTTATACAAAATATATTGGCAGTGATTTTGATTTTGTCAGGTTGACTTTAACAGACAGAAGATATTTTTCTATTACAAAAAAACTGGTTTATGCAAATCGTTTCGTTTATGAAAAATGTTTTGGTGATGCTCCTTTCATTATGTATTATCCTTATGGTAGTTCGATGAAAGCCGATGAAGGATTAGGTGGTAATAAATCAATCCGTGGTATTTTTAAGAACAGGTTTATCGGCCCGGAAAAAATGTTTCTGAATATGGAATTACGTTATAAATTTTTTAATTTCAATTTTGCAAACCAGGATTTTTATTTGGCTGCCAATGTATTTTATGATCTTGGACGTGTTTGGCATGAAAATGATGAAGAAAAAGGACTAAAAAATCTCCATGCCGGTAAAGGTTTAGGATTACATATTGGTTGGAATGATAATTTTATTATATCTATTGATAATGGATTTTCTGAGGATGCTGGCAGTCAGTTATATATCGATGTGGGATATATGTTTTAAAAATAAAGTATTATTATGAAATCAGGTAATACAAAACAAATTTTTGGTTGGACAATGTATGATTGGGCAAATTCAGCCTTTGCTACAACTGTGATGGCTGGATTTTTCCCTATTTTTTTTGAGAAATATTGGTCTAATCCCAATGATGTTGCTCAGAGTACATTTTACCTGGGCTGGGCAAACTCAATCGCTTCTATTATTATCGCTGCTATTGCGCCATTTTTGGGAAGCATTGCTGATCGGGGAACAGCAAAAAAGAAATTTTTAATGACTTTTGCAGTGCTTGGAATTGTGATGTCCGGAGGGCTTTGGATAGTCGGACAGGGACAATGGCAAATGGCTGCTTTGCTTTATGTGCTCGCTTCAATTGGATTTGCCGGTGGAAATATTTTCTATGATTCACTTTTAACCGGGGTAGGAGATGAAAGGGAAATAGATTTTGTCTCATCCCTGGGTTTTGCCCTGGGATATATTGGTGGCGGACTTTTGTTTTTAATTAATGTAATCATGTATCTCAAACCGGAATTATTTGGATTTATTGATAATTCGGTGGCATCAATAGCTCGGGAAATAAATGGAAATAATATTTCCTTTGAACAGGTGAAAATTCAAATACTCCAATTAAATGATTCACATATAGATTTAAAAAATATCTTTACTTCCTCAGCATTATCAAACGAAGAGTTGCTATCAAAAGTTAGTGGATTATTGTCAGCAGCAAGTGCGATTGCAATCAAATATTCCTTTTTGTCGGTAGCGGTTTGGTGGGCAGTTTTTTCTGTCCCGATTTTTTTATTTGTGAAGGAACCGGTGAACTATATTCCCATAAAATTTTCCAGGGCTATTACTCTGGGTTGGCAACAATTATTGTCAACGTTTAAAGAAATCAAACACCTGAAAGTTGTAGCACTGTTCTTGTTGGCTTACTGGTTTTATATTGATGGTGTTGATACAATTATAAAAATGGCAGTAAAATACGGGTCAACTCTGGGTTTTAAGAGTAGTGATTTAATAACTGCTTTGCTAATTGTACAATTTGTAGCTTTCCCTGCCGCCTTATTATACCATGTATTTGCAAAAAAAATTGGAGTTAAACAAGCAATAATGGTGGCTATTGGCGGATATAGTGTAATTACACTTTTTGGATGTTTGATGACAAAGGCCATCCATTTTTACATTCTGGCGATTTTGATAGGATTGTTTCAGGGCGGAATCCAGGCTCTAAGCAGAAGTCTTTATACCAGAATAATTCCTAAAAAGAGGTCCGCTGAATTTTTTGGATTTTATAATATGCTGGGGAAATTTGCAGCGGTTTTAGGTCCTCCTTTAATGGGAACCATTACACTTTTAACAAATAGTCCAAGATTGGGAATATTATCAGTTTTATTATTATTTATTTGTGGCGGTTTTTTACTCTCCAGGGTTGATATCGAGGAAGGTCGCAAAAAGGCAAATGATTTGGCAAATATATAAAACTTAAAAACCTGCATTATTTTTGTGTTTTGTTCTGGTATAAATATTTCACTCTACAAGTAATTTTAACTTTTAACTTCCATTTTTTATATGAACATCCATTTGTGGGAAAGCTATTTCAATATTCTCTTCTGCAAATAATTGATTAATAGAAAATCTTAAATCACTTTCAATTTGTAAGGGATTTATTTCTGATGTAAGTTTTGTCCAGAATAAGAGGTCGAATATTAAAGCGCTATCTCCAAAATCAGAGAATAGAACGAGAGGTTTTGGGTTTTGAACGATCTGTCTGTGTTTTTCAGCTACAAATTCCAAACGTTCTTTTGCTTTGATAACATCTGAGCCATAAGCGATTCCAATAGTCAGTTTTCTACGAATTAGTTGATCTATCAAAGACCAGTTAACAACAGTGTTTTCAAGCAGTTTACTGTTTGGGAGAACAACTCTTAGATTATCATAGGTTTTTATTATTGTGGAGCGAGCACCAATAGATTCAATAGTGCCGAGTTTATTTTCAACTTCTACAATATCGCCTACTTTCACCGGTCGTTCAATTGTCAGAACTAAGCCGCTGAGAAAATTATTTACAAGATTTTGACTACCAAAACCAATACCAATTGCAAATGCACCACCAATTACAGTAAATGCAGTTAAAGGAATCCCAATTATTGATAAAGAAAATAATGAAGTTAATATTATAAGAATATAGCGAAGAATTTTCTCAAGCGTTTTTCTGGTGGCCAAGTCAATTTTAAAATGTTCTAAAATTGAGTTTTGGAATTTCAGCGAAAAATATTTTGAAAGCCTTAAGCCAAAAAGAAAAAAAAGTATTCCAAGTACAAGACTACTGATTTTTATTGGGTTATCACTGATAGTAAAAATCGAGGTTGTCCAGACTTTTTTAATAATTTGAATTGAAAATCCCATATAAATGGAAATAGAAATAACAAGTAAGAAAAGTAGAAGATAAAAGAGGAAATTGCTGATCCAAATCCTGGTTGCATTATCATTAATATTTTTAAGAAAACGGTTTTTGGCTTTTTTCATAAAAATTTTGATTATTTTGGTTCCAACCAAAAGGAAGAGGAATCCTGATATCAGAATTCCAAGGTTAAGAGAATAAATTTCACTTGAAATAACCGGATATTTCCAAAGTATTATAAAAGATTCCCGGGTTGAATTTAAAAAGGTAAAAATTTTAGTAAACATTTTTTCTTTCCTTGTTATTGCCTACATTACATAATCACTAAATATATATTTTTCCTATCGATTTTCAAAATTTTCTTTTGATACTCTCATCTGGTTACTTGTAGATTATTGGAAATTGGCGGAGATTGTTGGTTTCTAAAATTTATTTAATAAATTTTAGGGATTCTATTTGAATTACAAGGGGTAATGAAAAAATTTTTTATAGAAAATGATTTTTTAAAATCTCTTTATATCTTTTTAGATTTATCAATGATTTGAATTGCCACGAGATTTGAATTGTCTCAAGATTTGAATTGTCTCAAGATTTGCATTGTAACGAGATTTGCATTGTAACGAGATTTGCATTGTAATGAGATTTGAATTGCCACGAGATTTATCTCGTGGATTCAAAGAATTCTAATAATCGATTCGGGGTTTTAACCCCGACTATTTGAAAGAGAATATCAAATTACAGGCCTATATTGAAAAAACTCCCAGGCTGATAAATTGGTGGGCTAAAGCCCTTGTTAACTTGTATAATATTTATATCCACGAGTTGAAACTCATATCAATTCATAAACTCGTGGCAAATCAAAAACTCACGACAAATCAAAATTGATAACAACCACTTAACTGGTTTTAAAATTTCCATTCACTACCAACTTCCCAAACAATTTCTCCAGCGTGTATCAATTTTTTGTTTCATAAAAAGGTTTTACCCACAATAAATCGTATAGAGCCATTTTTTTGTTAGTAAAAATTAGGTTTACAGTTATCAGGAAATCATTTAGTTGACTTTCTATTGATAAATAAGTAAAATACTTTGATAGTAAAGAATTTATTTAACAATTATTGGAATTAAAATTTGAAAGTAACTTTACCAGTCTTTAAGAAATCAACCGATGAACTTTTTAAAAATGGGCGAAAATTATTAAAGGAACAGAAGTATGATAGGGCAATAATTTCCTTTGCAAAATTATTACAGATTGAACCTGATTCCTATGCAGCATATTTTTATATGGGTATGTCCTATTATAAATTAAAACAGTATAATGAGGCGATTAATATGTATCGAAAAGCAATCGATTACAATCCCGAATATACTGAAGCTTTTTATTATAAAGGTGAATGCTTCTTTAAAATGGAAAATTTTGATGAGGCTATGAAAAATTATGAAAAAGCCATTGACATAAATGATGAATTTTACAGAGCCCATTACAAAATTGGGAAATGTTATCTTGAAAATTCTATGTATGATTCAGCCTTGGCATATTTCAAAAAAGCTGTAGAAATAAATCCTTCATTTTCACCAGTTTATATAGAAATCGGTGATTATTTCTTTAAAAAGAAAGAGTATCGCCGATCCGCGTTTTATTATGAAAAAATCGCTCAAAATAAAAAAGATGAAAGAATTATTAACAATATAGGATTTTCTTATAAAGTATTAAGACGGTATAGGAAAGCAATTCAGTGGTATAAAAAAAATGCAGATAGTGCTACTACTGATGGAAGTCCTTTTTTTAATATAGGCTTCTGTTATTTGAAACTTAAAGAATATAATTCTGCGATAAAATATTTGAAAAAAGCCATTAAAATAGACCCTGAATTAATGATGGCATATAATAATTTAGGTGTTTGCTATATGGCAAAATCTAAATATAGCAAAGCGATTCCATGTTTTGAAAATGCTGTAGGACATAATCCTGATCTACCAATTTTGTATAATAATCTTGGGAATTGTTATTTTAAAATCAATAATTATGACGAAGCTATTGAAAATTTTCAGAAAAGCCTGAAAATAGACACGAATTATGCCAGAGGTTATTATAATATTGGTATTTGTTTTTTTCGTAAAAACAAAAAAAATACAGCGGTCGAATATTTTTACAAAGCGGCTCAATTGTTCATTAACCAGGATATCCGTTCACAAGCCTTACGTGCTGTAGATGCAATTAGTAGTTGTAAACCAAACTCACCGTTAATAAAAAAATTAATGAATCAACTTTACCAAAAAAACAAAGGGCGGAAAAAAAGTTAAAGCAAAAGCGAGTTGCAACAAAATTTGTCCATGAATATGCAAGAAAAAAGTGGATAATAAGTTAAATCTCCTTTTTTTTCTTTCAATAAAATTTTGTTTTTCAACTTGTTGATTATTATTTTTTAAAAGGCTAAATTTATGACGAAATGTCAGAGTTTAAATTAAATACCGACTATAAACCAACCGGTGATCAACCCAGAGCAATTAAAGAATTATCCGACGGAATATTTAATGGACAGAAATATCAGACTTTACTTGGTGTAACAGGTTCCGGTAAAACTTTTTCCATAGCCAATGTGATACAAAATGTCAATAAACCAACATTGATTATTTCACACAACAAGACATTGGCAGCTCAATTGTATAGCGAATTCAAATCTTTTTTCCCAAATAATGCAGTAGAATATTTCATTAGTTTTTATGATTATTATCAGCCCGAAGCATATTTACCGGTAAGCGATACTTTTATCGAGAAAGATTCATCCATTAATGATGAAATAGATAAATTACGTTTAAAAACTACCGGCTCGTTGTTACAGAGAAGAGATGTAATTGTAATTGCAAGTGTTTCGTGTATTTATGGAATTGGTTCTCCGGAAGAATATAAAAAATCGTTTATTCTATTAAAAAAGGGAGATAGTGTTTCTGTAAAATTACTTTTTGCCAGGCTTGTAGAAGCTTTTTATTCCCGTAATGAGCAAGTTTTGGAGCGTGGTTCTTTTAGGTCAAGAGGTGATGTTATTGAAATATTTCCGGCCTATGAAGATTTTGCCTATCGAATTGAATTTTTTGGTGATGAAATAGAGCGAATCTTTTCAATAGATACCTTAAACAGGGAAAAGATCTCTGAACATACAAGTATTGTAATTTATCCAGCTAAGCATTTTATCACATCTGATGAATCCATGCAAAAAGGAATTATTTCAATTGAAAAAGAATTGGAAATTCGTGAAAAAGAATTGCATGATGGAGGAAATTTATTAGAAGCACAACGTATTGGGCAGCGTACCAGATTTGATATTGAAATGATGATGGAACTAGGTTATTGTCCGGGAATCGAAAATTATTCTCGTCATTTTGCAGATAGAAAACCCGGTGAGGCTCCTTACACATTAATGAATTTTTTCCCCGATGATTTCCTATTGATAATTGATGAATCCCATGTCACAATTCCCCAGATTCGCGCAATGTATAAAGGAGATAGAGCCAGGAAAGAAACTTTGGTAGAATATGGATTTCGATTACCATCTGCTCTTGATCATCGTCCTTTAAAATTTAATGAATTTGAAAAGTTTTCAGATAATACAGTTTTTGTATCTGCCACCCCTTCTGATTATGAAATCGAAAAATGTGAAGGCGTTATTGTTGAACAGATTATTAGACCCACTGGCTTGCTTGATCCGGAAATTATAGTCAAACCATCCAGGCATCAAATAGATGATCTGATCGAGGAAATTGTAAAAGTCACTGACCGCCGGGAAAGAGTGCTGGTAACAACCCTGACAAAAAAAATGTCAGAAGACCTGACTGATTATTTAGATGGTTTAAATATTCGTGTTCGTTACCTCCATTCCGATATAAATGCACTTGATAGAGTTGAAATTTTACGTGATTTACGATTGGGCAACTTTGATGTATTGGTTGGGATTAATTTACTACGTGAAGGTTTGGATTTGCCGGAAGTTTCCCTGGTGGCAATTCTTGATGCAGATAAGGAAGGTTTTTTACGATCTGCAAGAGCTTTGATGCAGGTTTCCGGACGGGCAGCAAGAAATGTAAATGGGAAAGTGATTTTTTATGCTGATGTTATGACAAAATCGATGAATTCAGTTATTAATGAAGTCGGCAGACGCAGAGAACTGCAACAAGAGTATAATAAACAACATAATATAACACCTGCAACAATTTATAAAAGCATTGATCAGGTAATGTCATCTACTTCAGTAGCAGATGCTAAACTGAAAAAATTATCAATAAATAAAAAACCTGGTATGAGTTACAGTGAAAAATTAGATACGGCAGAAATGGTTGAATTATTAAGAAAAGAAATGTTGCATGCTGCTGAAAATTTGGAATTTGAAAAAGCAGCTACAATACGGGATGAAATTGAACGTATGAGTCCGGGGAAAAAAGAGGGTTTAAAAAGGAAATAGAAGAAGATGGAAATAATTACACCATAACCCTTGATAATATAGATGATTTGTAATCATGTTGAAAATTTGAAACATTTAATTTTCAAAATGGTAAAGTAATAAAAGGAATGAGAAAATAATGAAAGTATTGGTAGTTGGAAGTGGTGGAAGAGAGCATACATTAGTCTGGAAACTTGCTCAGTCAAAAAAAGTAGATAAAGTTTTTTGTGCTCCCGGGAATAGCGGAACAGAATTTTCCGCCGAAAATATTAATATCAATATTCATGAAACTGGTAAATTAATAAATTTTGCCAGGGAAAATGAAATTGATCTGACTGTTGTCGGACCTGAAATACCATTAATGAACGGAATTGTTGATAGATTTATTCAGGAAGGTCTGAAAATATTTGGACCTCAAAAAGCAGCAGCATTACTTGAAGGCAGTAAAGTCTTTTCTAAAGTTTTTATGACAAAACATAATATTCCAACCGCACCTTATATTATTTGCAATAATCGGGAAGAAACTAATAAAGCAACAGAAAGCAAACCCTTTCCCTATGTAATTAAAGTTGATGGTCTGGCGGCTGGTAAAGGAGCATTAATAATAAAAAATAAAGCAGACTTACAATCGGCCATAAATGAAATCTGGATTGAAAAAAAATTTGGAACTGCCGGGGAAAAGATTTTAGTAGAAGATTTTTTAAATGGGGAAGAGGTTTCTGTTTTTGCATTGACTGATGGTTCTGACTATGTGCTTTTGCATCCAGCCCAGGATCATAAGCGGGTTTTTGATAATGATGAAGGACTAAATACAGGAGGTATGGGTGCGTATTGCCCAGCACCTATAGGTAATGAAATTGTAATTAAAAAAAGTGAAGAATTAGTAATTAAACCCCTTTTAAAAGGTATGAAAGACTCAGGGAACCCATTTGTTGGTGTATTATACTGTGGATTAATGATTGATAATAATGAACCATCAGTTGTTGAATTCAATGTTCGCTTTGGTGATCCGGAAGCCCAGGTAATAATCCCCACTATAAAATCAGATTTATTCGATCTTCTGTATTCTGCTTCTACAGGAAAAATTGACAAAGAAAATTTTCAACTATCCGATGATTTCGCGACTTGTGTTGTCGCTGCTTCTGGTGGATATCCGGAGTCTTATGAAAAAGGATTCATTATCAATGGAGTTGGTGAAAATCTGGAAAATGGTAATAGTATGGTTTTTTTAGCCGGAGTAAAAAATTATAATAATGATTTTATTACTAATGGTGGACGAGTGCTGGGAGTTACTACCTGGGCAAAAAATTTGAATGAATCTATAGAATTAGCGTATTTAAGAATGAATAAAATTAATTTTAAAAATATACACTATAGAAAAGATATTGGGAAAAAAGGGATATAACTTTTTAAGGAGTGATTAATGAAGATATTAGTTACCGGTGGTGCCGGATTTATTGGTAGTCATATTGTTGATGAATACATTTCAATGGGTTACGATGTAACAGTTGTAGATAATCTTTCTTCCGGGAATCAACATTTTCTCAATCCTAAAGCAAAATTTGAAAAAATGGATATTTGTTGTGATAAAATTCAGGAATTAATCGGAGATGAAAAGTTTGATATTATTAATCATCAGGCTGCCCAGGTTAACAAAGAATATTCATCTGAAAATCCTATAGAAGATGCCAGGATAAATATTATCGGAAGTATTAATCTATTGCAATCGGCAGTAAAGCATAAAGTGGAGAAAATAATAGTTGCTTCGGACAGTAGCGCTATTTATGGAGAACAATATTATTTTCCGGCGCATGAAAATCATCAAAAAAGACCTGTTGTACCTGCGGGAATCAGCCAATATACTGTGGAGCGATATCTTAGTTATTATTGGAATAATTTTCGTTTAAAATCAATATCTTTTCGCTATGCTAATGTTTATGGCCCTCGCCAAAAATATGATTCAAATAAAGGTGCAATTGCAATTTTTTGCAAGAAAATATTGGCCGGTGAAGATGTGGTTGTTTATGGAACCGGAAAGCAGACAAGAGATTTTATTTTTGTCGAAGATGTTGTCAGTGCTAATGTTCAGGCTGTAACTTCTTCTTTTAATCATGAAGTTTTAAATATTGGAACCGCTATTGAAACTAGTATTAATGATATTATTAGTATTATTAAGGAGAAAGCAAATTCTGATATTTCAATTATCAATGAACCCTCGGAATTATATGATGAAGTCAGAACATGTCTGGATATAAAGGAAGCCAAAGCTGTTTTAAAATGGGAACCTTTATGCGATCTGGATGAGGGAATTGATCTTACTGTTGATTATTTTAAATCACTTGATAATAAATAATTGGAGGAATATGTGAGTTATGATAAAATTTTAAAATTGCAAAAAAGATTTGGTATTCTGGGAAAATCTGACGCTATTACTGAAATAATCGAGATTATTGATCAGGTTGCTGAAACTGATATTACAGTCTTAATCGGAGGTGAAAGTGGAACCGGAAAGGAATTAATTGCCGACGCAATCCATAAACACAGTATGCGAAAACATAAACCCTTTATCAAGGTTAATTGTGGTGCCATCCCTTCCGGAATATTGGAGAGTGAACTTTTTGGACATGTTAAAGGTGCTTTTACAGGGGCTTCTGAAAACAGACATGGATATTTCGAATCAGCAGATACCGGTACAATTTTTTTAGATGAAATTGGCGAGATGCCTATTGAAACGCAGGTAAAATTGTTACGTGTATTGGAGGAAGGTGAATTTTTTCCCGTTGGAGGTTCTAAACCAAGACAAGTTGATGTAAGAATTGTCGCTGCTACAAATCGTAATTTGCTTGAAGCGATTAAGAAGGAAAAATTCAGAAAAGATCTATATTATCGATTGAAGACTATCACAATTACAGCTCCATCATTAAAAAATCATCCGGAAGATATACCGGAATTAATTAATAAATTTGCTTTGGATTTTGCTAATAGAAATTCAATTCCCTTTAAAGGGTTTTCTCCAAATAGTATTTCATTATTACAGCGGTTTTCGTGGCCGGGAAATATTAGGGAACTAAAAAACTTTGTGGAAAGTATGATAGTACTGCAAAAAGGTGAAGTGATTACCAGTAAGATGGTTGAAAAACAACTATATCATGCTGAAAATGAAGAAGTTGTAGCTAATTCCCCGTATTTGCCAATAAAAGTATCCAAATCAACAGAACAGGCAGAGCGTGAGTTAATTTTGCAACAAATTTTATTATTAAGACGAGATATTAAGGAAATAAAAGATAGATTTTTGGAAGATGAAAGCAAATTAATTAGTCCTTTAAAAAATAAATATACTTTGCAGAACTTTTTATCAAAACCAGAATCACAATTTAATGGAACCATTGAAGAAGGTGAAGAAAAAATAGAGGAACATGAACAGGATGAATCTATAATTTCCGCCAAATTTTTGGGACAGGTTTCTATGGAGGACGTAGAAAAAGAGTTGATTGAAAAGACATTAAAAAAGTTTGATTTCAAAAAACGACAAACAGCAAATGCTTTACAAATAAGTGAGCGTACTCTCTATAGAAAAATTAATGAATATAATCTGGAAAAATGATTAATGATATATGACAATTCCGTAAAAAGTAAATTT
>JAOZSR010000077.1:4622-17144 GCA_029939575.1 Fidelibacterota bacterium | reverse complement strand
GAAATATCACAAAAACTCATTCTCATCATTAAATAATCACTCCCGGCTTGAGCTGATGGGGAAAGACATTTTATCCACAGACTTATCTGGTTATTCGGGAGAAAATATACAATCAGGAAATACACATAAAGATAACACTCGGAATCTGCGAAACCAGCCTTTGTTTATTTTCTTCAATTATTTTTTAAATGAATATTAAAGATAAAATTTTTTTAAGAAAAAAAATAATCTCATTGACATATATTAAAAAAATTCTTAATTTTTGTACGCCTTTTGTTTACTATTGAATGGAGGAAATAATGTATTTAACAAAAAGACAGCGACAAATTTTGGAATATCTTAAAAAATATATTGCAAAAATGGGATATTCCCCAACTTTTGAAGAAATTGGCAAACATTTCAAATTAAATTCCAAAGGGACGGTTTATAAACATTTACAGAATCTTGAAAAAAAGGGTGTAATCCTTAAAGACTGGAATCGTCAAAGATCTATCCAGGTTCTTTCCCATCTTGTTGAAGCAACTAATGTTACTTTACCTTTGGTTGGAATTATTAAAGCCGGTAGTCCGGTTGAAACATTTCCACATAAAGAACAAATTTCTGTACCTTCGCATTTTGTTGGTATGGGGAAACACTATGTACTTAAAGTTTCCGGCAATTCTATGATTGATGAGAGAATACAGGATGGGGATTTTGTTGTGATTAAGCAACAAATAGCTGCTGAAAATGGTCAGACTGTGGTTGCTCTTGTGAATAATACCGAAGTAACTTTAAAAAAGTTTTATAAGGAAAACGATCATATCAGGCTTCAGCCGGCAAACAGTGAATTAAGTCCAATAATTCTTGATTCTGAATCAGTATCCATTCAAGGTATTGTTGTTGGTGTAATGCGCAAATATAATTAAAAAGCAGGGGCGAAAAAATAAACGCCCCTGCTTTAATTATCCTTAAATTTTTAAGTAGAAAAATCAGTCATCAATCCAATCAATATCGACACTTCCCAGACCAATTGATACATTCAGATATATTTTATATTCTGTTTCATCCCAATTTTCCGAACGATAATAATCATCTTCAAGTTCATCAAAATCATTTAAATCAATCGTGGATAAAAATGAACTTTCCGTTTCAACCTCTACGCCAATATTTCTGGGTATTTTAATTTCAACAGAACCCAGGCCTACAGTGACGTCACCTTTTATATCTCCTTTTGATATTCCATCAAAATATAGTTCTGTAGATCCTAAGCCGCACTCTATTTCAAATCTTGAAATATTCGCATTTAACAGGCCATACCCGCTAACCTCGCCTAATCCCGATTCTATGATTAACCTTTTTAACCGGGTTTTATTAGGCTTATCAAATCTATAAGTAACATCACTCATACCACACTCTAAGGATAAATAATTGACATCAAGATTTGTAAAATCAAGATTTCCTTCACCTAATCCTAATTCAATATCAAATCCAATTGGTAGTTTGTGTGGAAATTCAAGTCTCCAGTGATTTTCTACGGAATTTAAATTTCGTTTTTTAAAATTTAATTCAGTGGAACTGCTTTCCGAATATATTTTTAATTTTCCTTTTTCTCCTAAAATTTTATAATCAATAATAGGCTTGTATGTTGATTTGAAATAGCTAATTCCAGATCGAAGAATATAATCACGCTGCTCTCCTCCCCTGATATCTAAGGTACCAACTGAAAAGTTTAGTTCAACATCCAATTCTTTTTCACCTTTCATCGGGATATCATATCTAGCAATTTTCGGCTCTCCTCCAAGTGCAAATGCAAGAGTCAAAGTTATAAGCGCTGTTTTCAATGTTACATTTTTCATTATAAGCCTCATATATTAATCATTAAATTCCCGTTTTATTCGAATATCACCCTCTATGACGTAAAGAGATACAGGGGTTCCACCTTTATTGATGGAGGTTTTTCCATTCAAATAAAACTTATTAGATTTTTTAGTTTTACTTATTTTTAAAGGAAATTCAGAATCAATTTCCCATCCGGCATTTTTCCTCGAATAATTTATTTCTGCATCAATATCTGCATTATATTCATCTGGTAAAGTTAAAGAAATGTCTCCACCCGAAGTTTTTAAAGAAATTTTGTCATTTTTTATTTTTGTACTTTTCAATTTTCTGGCTTGAATGTCTCCACCGGTTGATTCGCCAATTAAAAAACCAAATACACCAGAGATATTAATGTCTCCTCCTGAAGTAACAACATTAAGATTATTATAAGCAGTTCCAACCTCAATATCCCCACCGATACTGGTCAGGGTGCATAAACCAAATACGTTTTTAACCTCAATATTACCGCCGTGACTTATTCCGGCAAGGTTTCCTTTTACTTTTCTGGCATAAATGCTACCACCTGAAGTATAAACTTTTATATCATCATTAGCCGACCTTATATTTATGTTACCGCCGGAGGTATTAGCTACCATATGAATATCTATATCATCCATATCGATGTCACCACCAGATGTTTCTGCTTTAAAGACATCTCCTTTTAAGCCGACTATCTCTATATCACCACCGGAAGTCTTGACTTCTCCATCACCCTTAAAATTATAGATGTCAATATCACCGCTAGATGTTGAAGCATAAATTTCTCCGTCAAGTCCATCAATTCCTATATTGCCTTCGGTACTTTCCAGGTTTGTTTTTCCGTAACAATTATCGAGTTCAATGTTTCCGCCGGATACTTTTAAACTAATATCACCTTTCACATTATGTATTGCAATATCTCCGGCACTTACATCTATTAGAACATCTCCATTCAAAGTACTTAAGTCAACATCACTCTCTGAACTTTTTATGTCTAAACTGTATTTTAGTGGCAATTTAATAGCAAAACTACTATAATATTTATTTGATTTATTATTCCCTTCAACCATCAAACAATCTTTTCTGTGAATAATTTTCGCTTGTTCTCTTAATAATATTTTTTGTGCACTTGTTTCAGAATAGGTTTTTATTCTAAAAGTTTCATTCACAAAAATATCACTTCTGGCTTCTCCAACAACTGAGATATCGCCCACCATATCGTCCATTATCAATAAAACACCATCTTTAATTGTATATGTTTTTTTTATTTCTCCTCTATAATAACTTCCATCTTGCTTCATATCCACTTCTGTCGCGAGTAAAGAAACAGAAAAAAATATTACTATATATACAATTTTATTAAACATAAATCAAACTCCGGAATTACTCTTTTGATTTAGAGTTTTCCAATTCTTCCAACACGTTTTTTGCAATATTTTTTACTTCTTCATCGTTGTCTCTGATTGAAGTCAAAGCAATAATCGGAATCACGTCTTCAGACCCGATTTCTTTTAAAAAATTGATTGCCTGAATTCTTAATGTAGCCGATGTATCATTCAGAACAACTGTTTTGAGAGCGTCTTTGCTTTCTTCCGAATCATTATATTGACATATTGCTTCCATAGCTTCTTTTCTAATTGATTCATTTTCATCGTGTAAAAGTACTGCGATCAAGGTTTCTTCAATGTCTTTATTCTGTGGTGAATTCGACAATAATTTAACAGCTCTCATTCTGCGGGCAGGCTCTTTTTCGTGTCTGGCCGAAAAGCGTAACATATTTTGAATTGCCTGATTATCCAGCCCGCCTTTTAAGGCAAAATCTTTTTTAACTTTAAAATTGACCATTACCATGTTGTCATTTTGAGAATCTGTTGGATTTTCCTGGACAAGTTCTGATAGTTCAACATCACCCGATTGGATCATATAATTGGCAAATGCATTTCTGAATTTGCTTTGTTGTTCGGCGGTTAGATCCGACTGGCGGTTAATCAAACTAATTAACATTTCCGGATCATTTTGAAGTCCAGAACTAAGCCATATTTTCCCAATCAGAATTCCAATAATCAGGGTTGCACCCATTGAGGCAAATTGATATTGTGGTCTGGTAAACGCCATTAACATGGAATTATAAAATTCCTGAAAGCTGTCTGTAATTTTATTTATAAGGCTATTGGAAGGTTCAGGTGCAATAGCAGCCATAATTTTCATATTAACTTTTTCAATTAACTCCGGAGTAGGCACTTTGTCTGGAGTGTCGGCCAATTTGGAATTCATGATTTTTAATTTTGATAGTTCTGTCTGGCAATGCGCACATTCTTTTAAATGAATTTCAAAAGCTTTCTTTTTAGGCTCTGATAATTCATTAAAGAAATAAAGCATTAGCATTTCATCAAGTTTTTTATCATGTTTCATAATAGTTCTCCTATGCTACGTGTAATAGGTCTTGTAATTTTCTTGTCGCCCTAAAAAGGTATCTTTTTATCGTTCCTTCGGTGCAATCAAGTATCGCAGCAATATCCTTTATTTTTTTTCCTTCATAATGTTTTAAAATAAACACTGTTCGCTGTTGTGAAGACAATTGTAATAAAGCATTGTCAACCTCTTCTTTAAATGCAGACTTGTATGTTTGTACATCTGCTTCATCTTCTTTATCTCCGGGAATTGTTTCCCATAAATAGTCATTTTCGCCCGGATCAACAACTTGCATGCGCCCCTTCTTTTTGAATTGATTATAAGCAAGGTTTGTCAAAATTCTATAAATCCATGTATAAAATTCACTTTCAAAGCGAAAAGATTTAATATTCCGAAATACTCTAATAAATGTTTCCTGGTAAAGGTCCTCAGCGTCCTGTGTATTTTTTGCAAAACTATATGCGACATTCATAACTCTGCTCCCATATTTGTTCATTATTGCGTGAAACGCCATGTTATCTCCACCTTGTATTCGTTTAATTAAATCAACTTCTTCTTTTTCCATAGAACTTTAGACTCCCATGTTTGATACTAAAATAATATAAAAGTTGTCATATATCACATTATTATTTTACTTATCTAAGAATTATAAATTTTTCAGTTATTAATGTGTTTTCTTGCTCTACCTGTATAAAATATATTCCGGAAGATACACTTGTTCTTTTGTTATTCTTGAGATTCCATTTATAGTCTACTTCCTGGTTCCAGATGGATAGATTGTGGATTTTTTCAGAAAAGACAATTCTACCCCTTAAATCAAAAATTTTCAATTCAATACTTGAATTACTGTTGCATTTGTTATTATTGGTAAATATAAAATTTATTATTTCACTGGCTGGATTTGGAAAAACCAATACCTGTCCGGTTTGAATTTCCCTTTCCGGTATTTTTAAATTTGCAATTTCAAATATTGCCTTTTGCATGTCAGGAATACCCCATCCATAAATTTGGTCAGGGTTGTCATACCTGTCACTGCTTTTTCTGAAAATATCAAGAATTTGAGGTGGTGTTAAATATGGATATTTTTCTAATAACAAGGCAACACAACCGGCAATTAAAGGAGTGGCAAATGACGTCCCGTTTCCTCTCACAAAAGCAGAATCAGTATAATCGCTGGCATAGTAGTTACGGTATCCCATAGCACAAATATCGGGTTTGATTCTTCCATCAAAGGTTGGCCCGTGAGAACTAAAGCCTGCTATTGAATCCTGGTCATTTACAGCCCCTACAGTAATTGCTCCAAAAGCGTCTCCTGGTGTTACAATACCTCCATCTGTAAATTGTCCACGGCTGTTTCCAGCTGCCACGATAGACACAATTCCCCGTTTATAAGCCCAGTTGATAATTATTGAAGTCCTGGCAGATTTCCCGTCTAATTTTGAAAAAGGATATTCAAAATTATCAAAATCACGATATCCCAGGGAAATGGAAATAATTTCTGCTCCCAGGGAATCAGCCCATTCAACAGCCGCTACTAAATTATCTTCCTCCAATCTGGTTTCAGAACCCAGTTTTTCAGTTTTTGCCAACAAAAAGTCGGCATTATAGGCTGCCCCAATACAATTGCCGGGAACATATGCACCGATATGACTCCAGGTTGCTGTGCCATGTGAGCTCTGAATTCCCCCAAAAGTGGTATCTTCCGGAGTTTCACATTGTACATTGTTATCATGAAAAATGAAATCATATTCCTTTAGCAATCTGTTTTCTGCTAAAATTTTATTAAATACAATATGCTCTTTGTGAAACCCCACATCACAGATCGCAATTAATACTCCTTTGCCGGTTAATCCGGAATCATGGATAGCGGGAATATTTAACTGTTCAAGTTGTGTGTAACTGCTGCCATAAAAACTATTTTTATCTAATGTAAGAGATGGTTCATAAATTTTATTTTCAATATCAGGTTTCCTGGATAAAACTCTTAGCGGTACTATTTTTTCAATATATTGATTATTATTTAATCTTTTCAAATCTGTTTTTGTAATTTTTGCGCTTATCGCCATGAAACTTCTTGAATAATACCTGTATTCTGTAACTTGTTTTTTGATTGAATTGATGATTTGCCCTGAGGGAATAAGATCATCTGTATTGTGAGTCCAGCCTGTTTTATTCAATCTTTTTATTGTCGCAGCTGGATATTCCACCTGATTTGTTAATCTGGGATTGCTAAAAATCGAGTCCTTTAAATAAATCCAAACCAGGGAATTATCATTATTATCAAAATTTAATGACGATTCATCAGTTTTTGACTCTCCCCTTGATATCAGTATCATTGAGATAAAAAATATAAATAATATTTGGCGTTTTAAGTTTTTCATTATTTTAATTCTATTTAACTTGAAAAGTTATCATTAAATAACGTACTTTAAAAATAATATTTGCAAAAGTATGATAAGAAAAAATAGAAGTTCGTCGGGGAGTATATTAAATCCAAATGATTTTTTTTATCACCTCTTCCCTCTGTAGGTGACAATTCGTATTGTTATTTAGTACATTTGTTATTCTTTTTTGAGCGCAGATGAAACCGGATAATTACAAATTTCTCAAAAAATGGTCAGTCACTTTTACACATAAATGTTTTCGGTAATCTGCTTCAGAACGTTGATCGTCGATAGGTGTAACCGTATTATAAATTGTTTCCGGAATTTCGTCAACTTTGCCGAGCGCAAATAATTTTTCAGCCTTCGTAGCTCGAATGACTTTTGGTCCGACTGCTCCATAGGCGAGTCTGATTTTGTTTTCCTCTTTGAGTTTCATTCCAAAGAATGAAACCTTGGAAATTGCCAAAGATTTCCTGGCACCGAATTTTCTGTAATAATAGGAATAAGCGGGAATTTTTATTCGGATTTCAGTGAGCAATTCACCTTTTTGCAGATCAGTTTTTCCCGGGCCTTTAACAAAATCTGAAATTGGGAGAATCCTGGTTTCATTCAGAGATTTTAAAACTAGTTCTGCCTCAAATCCAAATAGCACAGGAAGACAGTCTCCGGCTGGCGAAGCATTAATTATATTACCGCCAATTGTCCCAATATTTCGAATTGCCGGAGAAGCAATTTCACTTATTGCTTCAGCAAGAGGTGGTAATAAATTTCCCTGTTTCAAAAAGTTTGTATAAGTAACAGCAGCACCAATTTTCAAGATATTATCCTGACGTTTAAGAAAATTTAATTCTTTTAATTCCTTAATGTACACCAGGGTATTGATTTTATCTGACTTTTGGCGAAGATTTATCAATAGATCAGATCCACCACTAATAGGCTGGTACCCGTTTTTTTTAACAAGATTAAGTGCCTGGTTCAGGGTTTTTGGCTTTTCAAAATTTAATTGCTCGTACCACATTGTTTCTCTTTTCCAGCCTTTTTGATTGCTTCAATAATTTTTGTATATCCGGTACAACGGCATAGATTCCCGGAAATTGCTTTTTTTATTTCATTTTCCTCGGGTGAAGGGTTTTTTGCCAAAAGAACCGAAGAAGCTATAATCATTCCTGGTGTACAAAATCCACATTGAACTGCTCCGGTTTCTTCAAAAGCTGCTGAGATTTCCGGCTCATCCAGACCTTCTATGGTTATAATGCTTTTATTTTGAACCTGGCCAAGAATTACCAGGCAGGAGTTAATTAATTCACCATCAATAATAACTGAGCATGCACCACATTCACCCTCACCACAACCCTCTTTTGTGCCGGTTAATTCAAGGTTTTCCCGTAAGAAATCAACTAATCTCATGGTTAGAGATGCTGATGTTGTAATTTTTTTTCCATTTACAAATAAATTCACACCAAATTCCTTTTTCTGAATTCGCGATAAATAATTTCCGGGGTAAGTGGAATTTCGAAAAATTCCATTCCAAGTCCATTTTCTACTGCTCCTACATAAGCAGCAGGAACCCCAACCAATGGCTGCTCACCAACACCTTTTGCTCCAAAAGGGCCTTTTTTATATTCTTCTTCAACAATAATCGGAATCATATCGGGAGCATCAAGAGATGTTGGAATTATATAATCGGTTAAATTCTGATGATTTAGTTTCCCTTTGGTTACAGTCATTTTTTCCATAGATGAATAACCAAGCCCCTGCAAAGTTCCACCCTCGATTTGTCCTTCCACCAGGATTGGATTAATCGCTTTACCGATGTCGTGAGCTGCTGTTATCTTATCTACTTTGGTTTCAAAACTCAACAAATCAACGGTAACTTCTACTACACAGGCAACCCAGGAAAAGACAGGGTATGCGTGACCTGTAAATTTTTCTTCATCATATTTTATTTCTTCAGGTATACTATAAGTTTTTGAGACTGTCAGGATTTTTTCAGGATCCATTTCAGGTTGAATTTGTTTTTTGATTTCCAGGCAACATTGTTGAATTAGCCCACCAACAATTACAGTAGTTCTGGAGGCGACAGTAGGTCCGGAATTTGGAACTTTGCAGGTGTTTGGTCTTGTCAAACTGACATTTTGAATTGGGATTTCCAGGCTTTCTGCTGCGATTTGTTTCATAATGGTATTCATTCCCTGTCCCATTTCAACAGTTGCAATGTTTATAACAGCACCCTTTTGCTTTGAATATTCAACAGATGCGGTAGCCCTGATAATCTCTTCGCCTTTTCCGGTAAAACCACAACCATGGAAAAAGGCTGACATGCCAATGCCTTTACGAGTACCGTTTTGATTTTTCTGGGTTTGATATTTTTGATATTTTTCGACAAAATTGGTGTTTTTGGCTACTAAATCCAGAACTTTTTCCATTCCAATGGAACTGTCCAAAGGTTGGCCTGTGGCTGTTTTGTCACCTTTCCTGAGAATATTTAATTTTCGCAAAGTATATGGATCGATATCGAGTTTGTAAGCTGAATGGTTTATCTGTTGCTCAAGTGCGAAAAATGCCTGAGGTGCTCCAAACCCACGAAATGCGCCGGAGGGAATATTGTTGGTTGTCAATGCCTGGCTCAATAATTTGGAATTATTGCATTTATATACACCTGTAGCAGCCAGGGCTGCTCGGGCTAATACGATTTGCGAAAGTGTTGAATGTGCTCCACTATCCAGTAAAAGAGTCATATCAAGAGCACAAATCCGGTTGTCAGAATCAAAGGCGATTTTATGAGAAGTTTCGGAAGGGTGTCGTTTTGTAGTAACACAAACATCTTCATGGCGGTCATAAATCATCTTTACCGGTTTACCGCTTTTAATGGCTAAAAATGCAACATGGCCGGCTAAAAGTGAGGGAAATTCCTCTTTTCCCCCAAAGGCACCACCTGTTGTAACATGCTCTACTTCAATATTTTCCGGGTTTAGGGCAAGAGCAATTGAAAGGGCTTTGTTAATATAAAACGGGCATTGCATTGAGCCGATTATTTTAATACCCTTTTTCTTAGGAATTGCAATCATACCCTGGGTTTCTAAATAGGCATGCTCCTGGTATCCGGTTTTGTATTTTCCTTCAATAATTTTATGTTTATTTCCCGAAGCACCAAAAAAATCATCAGGATTTCCTTTGTGATATTTATAGGTTTTAATAATATTGTTTTTACCAAAAATAGGTGGTAATTGTCTGTTAAAAGCATCTTTAATTGAATTTATTGGGGGGATATCCTGGTATTCAATTTCAATTTGTGCTTCAATTTCTTTGAGTTTTTGGATATCAGGGCCAGCCAGAAGTAAAATCGGCTCACCAATATATTGCACGTAATTTTCAGCCAGAAATGGCTGATCCTGGTTAAAAAGATTTACATAATTTTTACCGGGAATTTCATTGAACGAAAATGAGATTATTGATCTGGGGAGTAATGGTAATTTAATTTTAGTAATTTTTGCCCGCTGTCGTTGTGAACGAACTGTAAGACCATAAAGCATGCCTGGAAAGGAAAAGTCGTTGATATACCGGGCTTTGCCAGAAATTTTATCTTTGGCATCTGTTCGATTTACATTTTTTCCAACATATTTCATATTTATCTCTAAGAAATTATTTTTGAGAATAATCTACAAGATTGCGCATGGAATCGACATTTTTATTTTTATCAACTCCAATGATTTCACTTAGTATAGAAACAGCAATTTCTTCAGCTGTTACAGCGCCAATATTTGTACCAATTGGAGCATATAAATAATCCGGTATATTAATATTCAACTTTTGCAAATTACTTACTACAGTTGGAATCTTTTTTCTGGAACCAATTAATCCGACATATTTATATGTTTTATTGCTGGCCAGGATTTGTTTTAGCACCTCAAAATCATATTTGTGTTCATAGGTCATAATGGTTACAAAGGCTGATGAATCAGGAATTTTGTCTAATGGAATTTTTTCAAAGTCACATAATATGAAATCATCTTTTGAATAATTTTTACTTAGAGACTCCCGATTGTCGAAGACCTTTACATTATAAGAAACATGTTTTGCAATTTTGTATAACGCTTGTCCAACATGCCCGCCGCCAAAAATTAAAATTTGTTTTTCTGCTCCAATATAATCAAAAAACAGGGTGAGTTGTCCACCGCAACCCATATCTAATTTATCAAGTTCATAGTTTTTTAATTCCGGCTTTTTCCATCGCATCACTTTACTGGCCAGTTCACAGGCTTCAACCTCAATCCGGCCACCTCCGATAGTGCCAATGGATTTTCCATCCGATGTGACAAGCATTTTGAATGAAGGCTTCCCGGGTGTTCTACCTTCGGAATTAATTACAGTTACCAAAACACAGGGTCTGCCGGATTCCGTTTCTTTTTTTATTTCATCAAAAATATTCATTACGTCCTGTTTTAATATTTTATGAGGTTTAAAGAGTTTTGATTGATAACTATTTTTTTTACATGCTTTTAAAATATCAATGTAAATAAAAATAGCAAAATTTTTATTCAAAATCAAATACAAAAAGTTGATTTTCGGAATCACTGACTATATATATTTTCCTGGTATGTGGATTGAAAGCAATACCCTCCGCTTTGGGAATGTTTAATTTGTAAGTCTCAATCACTCCCTCAATTTTATTCCATAAATATATTTTTTGGGATTCGTCACTTAAGATCAAATAATTCCCTGAAATTGGATCATAACAGATACCGGAATAGTCTTTTGCTATACTCAGCAAAACCGGACTTTTTTCTCTAAATTGAGCGTCAATCTCTATTAAGACACCAGGCATTTTCTCATTAACAATTATCAGGGATTTAGTGTTGGAATTATAACATATTCCCTCAAAACCATTTGTAAAATCACCGGAAAATTCAGTAGCAAAATAGCCTATTTCTTTCCCTTTGGAATCCAGGTGAATTAACTTGTACTGAATCTCTTCAATAATCCAAATAGTGGAGTCCCGATGATCGAAGCAAACACCCTCAATATCTGATCCTTTGTAATCTAATTTTTTTATTATTTTACCAAATAAATCTGTTTTGTAAACTTTGTTTGTCGGACTGTCACTAACAATATATAATGATGTCCCGTCTTTATTAAAAGTTAATCCTGAAGGTTCTTCTACTTCTATTTCATAACTATTAAGCAAGTTTAGTGTTTTAAAATCTTCCTCATTGGTTTTATCACAAGTTTGAAACCAGTTTAAAAATATTAATATTATTGCTATGAATTTTGTTAAACTAATTCGATTCTCCCGGAGTTGGATAGTTTATAAATGTCCAGTTATTAGTCCCGTCCGGGCTTCTTCCCATAGAGATATCAGTAGTTTGCGAATCATAAGAAATTGAATCCACAACCGTTATTCCATTGGATTGGGTGAGTATTATTGATTCACCACTGCCATTTAATTTAAAATTAAGGTGTAAAACTCCCTGTTCTACATCATTATCTGCCCATATTATTAAAAATTTTCCGGGCTCAATAATTGTTTTTTCAGGATCAATACCCTGAATTTGGCTTTTTCTTAAGTTTGTAGGATCATCGGAAAAATACATTCCACCGATATCAAGGGCAGATTCGCCAGTGTTATAAATTTCAATCCAATCGTCATATTCACCGAATGTATCCTGACAAATAGAATCGTTTTTTGCCATAAATTCATTAATCACCAAAAACACATCAGTCCGGGCCGGTTTGATTGTATTTGTATCTTCTTCACATTGATTAAGTGATATAAGAGAAAGTAACAGTAAAATATATTTTAATTTTTTCATCTAATCCTTTTATTGGGTTATTGGGCAATTATTTTTTTTTAACTTACTTTTTTTATTTTTATTTTGAAAATATAAAATTT
>JAOZSR010000077.1:0-4522 GCA_029939575.1 Fidelibacterota bacterium | reverse complement strand
AAATTTAAATAATATTACAATCGAAGTGTTGATTAATTAGTCAATTGCTTTTAAATTTCATTTGTTTATTAAAATGTAAAAGGAGTATAAAAATGGCACATGTAATTTCTGATGATTGTACAGCTTGCGGATCATGCATTGATGAATGTCCGGTAGAAGCAATTAGTGAGGGCGATATTTATAAAATTGATGCTGAAATATGCACAGACTGTGGAGCCTGTGTTGACGCTTGTCCGGTAGAGGCAATTAGCCCTGCATAATTTAAAAAAGCCCGGTGATGCCGGGCTTTTTTTTAGTCTTTTTTATTTTATTTAGAATTTTTTGGTATTACCAAATCAATAATTACTTTTTCAGTAGTCCGGCGAACAATTATTTCTCTTCCCGATATTTTTATTTTTTCCCCTGGTTTAGGTATTCTTTTTAATTTATTTAGAACCAACCCACCAATTGTATCATAATCTCCTTCCGGCAGGGACAACATAAACTGTTCATTAATAGCTTCTATTTCCATTCTGGCGCTGAGCACTATTGAGCCATCTTCTTGGATTTGAAATGGCTTTGAAACGTTGTCGTATTCATCCTCGATTTCACCAACCACTTCTTCCAGGATATCTTCAATAGTCAAGATTCCTTCAGCGCCGCCATATTCATCAACCACTATGGCCATATTTTTTCCATTCGCCTGAAGTTGTTCAAGTAAAGTAGCGATACTCATGGTTGGAGGTATGAAATAGGCCGGGCGGATATATTTTTTTATAGTTTCTTCACCGCTTTCATCTAAAATATCAAAATTATTCAGGATGCCAATAATTTTATCGACCCTGTCCCGATAAATTGGTACACGTCGGTGTTTGGTTTTTACAAATTCTGAAATTGCCTGGTCAATGGTAATTTTGTCACTCATTAAAGAAACATGGATTAGGGGGATCATAATATCCTGGGCTTCAGTTTCTGTAAAGTGTAAAATTTTATTAATCATCTTTTTTTCATTAGGTTCAATGTCCCCTCGCATGTTTTTCATTTTCATTAATATTTTTAATTCTTCTTTACTGACAAAACTCTCTTTTTTTTCACCATGTTTTCCACCAATAATATTTGCAAATAATTTTGCAATATTAGAGAAAACCCAGACAAAGGGAAAAAATAGGAATGTAAATATTCGAAGAGGATAAATAATAATTAGGGTAATTGAGTCGCTGAGTTGTTGAAATATACTTTTTGGAACAATTTCACTAAATATCCAGTTTATAATCGACATGACCAAAATTGCAACCGGTATTCCAACAGGTCCTAATAATTGATAAAATAGGGTTGTTGATAAAGTTGTGTTTGTTATAACTGAGATATTGGTTCCAAAAAGGGTGGTCCCTAAAAAATGCTCAGGTTTTTCAAGCATTTTCAAAACCATTTTAGAGCCTTTGTGTCCCTGGGCTGCAGAATGTCGTAATTTGTACTTATCTACCGAAACCATGGCAATTTCCGAACCAGAAAAAAATGCCTCGGCAAGGATGCATAAGATTATTATAGTTATAGTTACGGTGATTGTCATTTTCTTTTTCTAATTATAAGAGATTCTATCCGATTATTTATGATTTTATCGACAATAAAATCAAATTTGTTATAACTAATCGATTTTTTTTCTTCCGGTAGTTCGCCAAGTATTGCAAATACAAAACCTCCGATTGTGTCTACGCCGTCAAGAGTCAGTTCTGATTTAAACAAATTATTAAAATCTAAAAGGCTCATTGAGGCCTCTACTTTAAATTTATTAATGCCATGTTTTTCATATTGACGGTTTTCTACTTCATATTCATCTGCGATTTCCCCAAAAATTATTTCAAGTAAATCTTCGATAGTGACCAGCCCAACAACGCCTCCAAATTCATCCAACACAATAGACAGGGAGATTTTTTTTTTCTGAAATGATCGAAACAATTCATCTGCTCGCTTAGTAGATGGGACAAAATATGGTTTTCTCAGAATTTTTTCTAAAGTTGCTGCGGAATCATTGATTTCATCTTCGCTTAATCCAATCAAATCAGTAGCAAAAAGAATTCCAATAATATCATCACGGTTTTTATTAAATACCGGAACAGAGGAAAAATGTCCTTTTTTGATTTGTTTAATCATTTCTTTTAAATGTATATCAGATTTTAAATAAAAAATATTTGCTCGGGGAGTCATGATATCAGTTATTGGAATATCGGCAAAATCAAATATTCTATATATTATCTCTTTTTCATTGGAATCCAGAACTCCGTCTTTTTCACCCTCTTCAACAATTGTTTTTACAACATCTTCCGTTAAAATATTATTCATTCTTGATTTTTCTTTGATGAACAGATTTACGATTTTATCTGAAATGGCTTTGATTACCCACCTGATCGGAGTAATTATTTTTCCAAATAATTGTAATGGCATTATAATAAATTCACTAAAAGATTCGTTATTTTTGATTGCCAGGGTTTTGGGAAATATTTCACCGAATAGGAGCAGAATTGGCAAGACAATACAAATATTAATCCAGGCTGATCCCTGTCCAATTAGTTGAATAATTAATCCCGCAGAAATTACAGAAATAGATACATTTACAAATTCATTGCCAATTAGAATAGTAATGAGAAGTTGTCTGGGCCGCTCTAAAATATTCCGGATATGTTTCCCCTTTTTCTTATTAGACATTTTTTCAATTTGGGCAGGAGATAGGGAAAACAAGGCAGTTTCAGATCCGGAGAAAAAGGCTGATAAAAACAAGAGTATTATTAATATTACAAATTCAATAGTTATCATCATATGTAATCAAATATAAGAGTCATTTGTTTACTATCCAAAATTTTATTTAAAAAGAATCATCTGCTTAACAACTATATTATTTAGGAATTTTATAATTAAAAACCAAACTCGAAAAAATAAAAGGACACCATTGCTGGCATCCTTTTTATTTTTTTAAGATTAATTTTATACTTTTTGGGCATATCGTAATAAGGCAGAAATATTTTCAGTCTTAACACCATTTGTTATATACTGAATATCAACCGACTGTGCTAAAGCGTTGTGTAGTATTTGCTCTATGATGTCATTAGTTTTTTCAAGCTTTGAGCCACATTTCGGACATATTTTTTCTGAATTGATTCCAAGAAAATCATCTTTTCGACAAAAAACTCCTTTTAGGAGATATTTGTCTTTTATTACAATTGTCGATACCTGCTTGTTTTCTAAAACCTGTATTACATCTTTAATCCCGTTTACACTTAATTTGTATTGGTTTTTTGTTTGTAGTTCTGTAACCAGATTTTCTTCAAAACGGCTGCGTGCCTTTTTTTCTGTTTCTGTAATTTTGGCCAGAACATTGTTTAAAGGTGTGTTGGGTTCAACTTCAATAACACCATCAATTTTTGAGCCTATATAATTATGTAAATAGTTTCTGAATTCTTTCACAACATCTTTTCTACCACCCAGAATATACCAGTTTATACTATTTTTATTATTCAACTCGAAACATTTTTGAGCAACCAGTTTGTAATGATTTGCAACTATATTTTGTTGATTCCTCTCAATTTTACGCTCTTCGGTTCCTTGATATCCTCCTGTTTTTCTGTTTTCAATATTTTCTTCTTCTATACTCCAGTGTTCGATAAATTCACCATATTTGGATTCAAAAATGCGAGCTTTTGCCCGGTCTACCAAAATAACTCCATAATCACGGTGTTTACTAAAAAAACTAGTCAAAGGTCTGATATAGGGTTGAGGTTGAATAACAAGTTCGTTAGCAATTTTTTGTTTTAGGTTAATAATTTTCCAAAGTCCGGAATGGGAACATGAAAAACAAATAGTACTAACATATTTTGAGGGGTCAAATTCGTCGGTGAAATATTGTTCAATTCTACTGAAATCGGAAAGTACCGAGTTTTGTTCATTTTCACTTAATTGTTTAAAATAGGATTTGTCTTTTTTATATTTAAACATCTTCTTCAATTTTACAAGATGTGTTTTTCTGTCTTTAGGATTATTTTCTATGCAAATATAGGCGCTTGTTACTGGAAATGCGTTTTTTTCGTAACCAATTAAATTATCAACTAATGTTTTTTTGATCATAAAGCAACTCCTTTTCTGGTTAGTTTAATAAAGAAAATTAGTAACACAAATATATAATATTGCTAATGTATTTTTCAATAGCCTGCTGTTTTTTTATGTTTTATATGTTTAATAATGCTGTAATTATCTGGCCTGTTTATAAAAAATAATTTTTCTAAAATCATAAGCTCTTTAACAAATCAAATTGTTTAATGTTCCTATAAATATTAATAAGCAATATTTATCATATAGTCAATATTAAATTATTTAATAATTGATTTTTTTGGGGAAATTTTTATGAAAATGACACTTGTCTGTTGATTTTTATAAAATTGAAAATATGAAAAAATTAAATAATTTATTACAGGTTCCTGATTTTTATTAATATCACAAATTTGATGGAATCGTAAAAAGGTTCGAAGCTGTCTTTCCGTCGAAAGCCGGACAT
>JAOZSR010000153.1 GCA_029939575.1 Fidelibacterota bacterium | reverse complement strand
AAGTTTACTTTACCAATACTTCATTCAACACTTTTCTCAACTTTGTCATAGTATAGGGTTTAGAAAGAATTCCTCTAAATCCATATTCTTTATAATCTGCCATAGTTGATCCACTGGAATATCCACTGGAAACTATTACTTTTGCATCGTGATTAATATCTAATATATGTTTGATGGTTTCTTTTCCTCCCATCCCCCCTGGAATTGTTAAATCCAAAATTATTACATCATAGGGTATTTTATTTTGGATTGATTCCTTATATTTTTCAATTGCTTTTTCTCCGTCGCATACTGTTTCAGCAAAAAAACCAATACCTTTTAACATTTCCGTAACTAATTTACAAATTACTTCTTCATCATCCATTACAAGTATTTTTGCAGATTGTTTCACAGGTATAGGTTTAATTTTAGAATGTTTCTCAGTTTCATCAATTTCAGATTTTGAAGCAGGTAAATAAACTACGAAAGTTGTTCCTTTACCAAGTTCTGAATCAATCTCAATGTGTCCGTTATGTTGTTGAATTATTGAAAATGTAGTTGCAAGCCCAAGTCCATTTCCTGTTTGTTTCGTTGTGAAGTATGGATCAAAAATTTTATCAAAATGTTTTTTATCAATACCTGTTCCCTCATCCTGTACAGTAATTTTTATATAGTCCCCTTCTTTCAGACTAACAATTTGTTGATCAGTAATTGCCACATTTTCCATTGAAATATATAAATGCCCCCCTTCAGGCATAGCCTGTTTTGCATTGATTGTAAGATTAGAAAAAACTTGTCCGATTTGTCCTTTATCAATTTGTGCATTCCACAAATTATCTGATTTTTTGAAAACCGGTTTCACATTGCTGCCGGAAAGGTCAAAATTTACAATTTCATGGATTATCTTACTTATATTTACATTTTCTTTTACAGGAGTTCCGCCTTTTGAAAAAGTTAGAAGTTGTTTTGTCAATTGAATAGCCCTGGTCATTGATTTTTCAGCTTCTTTGAGAAATTCAAAACCTGGATGATTTTCTGATAATTCAAGTTGAGCAAGAGATATATTACCATAAATTCCAGTTAATATATTATTAAAATCATGTGCAATACCGCCGGCAAGAGTTCCTATACTTGTGAGTTTTGCCATCTTATGAAGTTCTTTCTCTGCTTTTTTCCTTTCTGTTATATCTCGTGAAATAAAAATAAGAGATTCCAGGGAACCCTCTTTATCTAAAATACTATTAATTTTACAGTTTAAATTATGCCATCTATTCTCTTTATCTTTGAATCTATATTCAAGAGTTATACTTTCCTTTTTCGGATTTTGAATAAAACCTTGTAGTATTCCGGGTAAATCACCCACATCATCAGGGTGAATAAAATCAAATCCACTTTTACCTAATAAATCTTCCTTAGTATAGCCAAGCAAACTATGAGAAGGACTTACATAAATGTATTTTCCCTTCAAATCAATTTTGGAAATATAATCTGATGTGCTTTCTGTTATTAATCTGTAATTTCGCTCATTTTCAATTATCTTTTTCTGCATTAAAATTTCTTGAGTTACATCACTAAATACAAGTATAACTCCTAAAATTTGACCTTTACTATCTTTAATAGGAGCTGCGGAGTCAGAAATTTTATATTCAGTTTTATCTTTTGAGATTAACACAGAGTGATTTGAAAGTTTAACAATTTCGCCGAATTCAATGACTTTATCAACAGGATTTTCAATAAACTCACCGGTTTCAGTATTGACAATTTTGAAAACTTCTTCAAGGTTTTTACCAACTGCCTCATCTGTTTTCCAGCCCGTTAATCTTTCAGCAATATTATTTAATAATACAATTTTTCCTTTGTCATCAGTTGTGATAACTCCATCACCGATAGAACGAATTGTAACAAAAAGTCGTTCTTTTTCATTGATTAGGTTCTGTTCTCCTTTAATTTTATTTTCCAGCATTATGTTAGCATTTTCTGCCAACTTATCAAGTTCTGAGAATTTAACTTTATTACGATTAATTGGTTCATCAGAAAAAGTAGCTTTTTGGAAAAAAGAAATAAATAAATTCATATCATTTGTAATTTTTTTTGTAAATAAATTCAATAAAATTATAAATAATATGACAATTATAATTGTTAAGAGAATAATAAAAAATATTTCTTCAATTGTTTTGGTCTCTGTTTTTTTTTGTAATGTTGCAATTTCACTCTCTACATCGTCAAGATAAACACCAGCTCCAATTAACCATTGCCAATCAGGAATTCCATATATAAAGGATGATTTAGGAGACTCTACTTTTGAGTCTGTTAATCTTTGCCATGAATAATAGATAAAATCACCATCAGGTTTTATTGCAGCATCATATTCTTTTTTAAAGATGGATTTTGTTTTTTGAGGATTTTTATTAAATGCTTCCCATAATTTTTTATCACCTGATAATCTTTTTCCATTAGAAAGTAGGGCATTACCATTTAGATTATTTATAAAAATATATCCTTCATTTCCAAATCGCACTTTACTAATTATTTCAAGCAAATTCTCTTTCATTTGTTCCTCAATATCGTCTACATAAAGCCCTGTTCCGATATAAAAATTATATGGTTTGAAATATTTAATATAAGTAATTTTTTTATAATCTTTTTTCCCTGATACAGAATCTGGTTTTGACCAATAACCAGTTACAAAACCTTCTTCTTTTTCAAGGCAGATTTTATTTTGTTCTCTAATAACATAGTTCCCCTGGCTATCTTGCAGATTAAGAATATTTTGATTTTCATAAGATGGAATTGTGGGATACAAAAGAACATTACCCAATAAATCATTTATAAAATAATAGCCATTCCCGTTATTAAATCTAACAGGCCGCAGAGCATCAATAATCATTTTCTGAATTTCAGATTTACTTTTCTCATTTTTATTTTGATTATAGATATTTTCAATAATAGAATATGCTTCTTTTACTCTTTGCTTTACCAACTGCTTTGTTAATGTTTCGCTTTTTAATTTTTCATTATTGATTCGATCTACTACACGCATAACCTGATGTTTGATCATTTTTTTTTGTTTTTCTACATAAGCAATTCGCATTTCCGATGAATTAATTTTGAAATAATGATAATTGAAATAAATATTTGTAAAAATTAAAATTAGTGTGAAGGATAATAATAAAAGAATTCCCCATGTTCGGATTACTTTTATTAGATTTTTCTTTTCTTTCATAACTGTTTCCTTATTTATTCCAACACTCATTCAAAATTTTTCTAAACTTTGTCATAGTCTATAGTTTAGAAAGAATTCCTATATATCCGTATTTATTATAATCTGTCAGAGCCGAACAACTGGAATATCCACTGGAAACTTATACTTTTGCACCCGAAATAATATCCAATATATGTTTGATAATTTCCTTCTCTGTACAACCTAAAAAAAATATGGACAACACAACCATTTTTCAGAAAAACAATCTTAATAATGGTTTAGATTTAGCATTCATAAAAACTCCAGTTTATTCAACTATCAATAGATAATATCAATTTTTTCGCAAAAAATAAACAAAAAAGCTGAAAATTTATTATAATTATTTATTTTTCTATATTTTAAACACATTATTTAGTTCCCTAACCCATTCTAAACACCTGATAATATTTTTAATTTTCTCATATTGACAGTTCCTTAAAAAGTAAATTTGCTGTCATTCCGAATAAGGTACAAATGTTTACAATCTGGTTTTTAACTGAAAGAATCTCCTATAATTATCGACTATTTTCTTCGTTGTTACTCTACCCCAGACTATGCCCGGCTTTCGAGAGATAAACAGTTTCGAACCTTTTTCCGATTCCATCAATATAAACTATTGACAAAAGGAATATATTTTTGTATTTTAGTTAGTGAACGTTAACTAACAATAGGATATTAATGGAATTTACAAAACGGCAGGCAGAAATAATCAAAGCAAGTATTATTTTAATTGCAAAAAAAGGAATTCAGAACCTTACAATAAAAAGCATCTCTAAATCTATTGGGATTTCAGAACCAGCTATTTACAGACATTTTGAAAATAAAATGGATATTCTACTCGCTATTCTTTCATATTTTAAAAATACTAACAGTATTGTTTTAGAAACATCGGAATTAAAAAACAAAACTGCAATTGAACAAATTGGATTAATATATTCCAATCATTTCAAAGAATTTAATGAAAATCGTGCGTTGACCAGTGTGATTTTTTCTGAAGAAATTTTCCAAAATGATCAACGATTAACAGATAAAGTTCTCTCCATAATGAAAACCAATAATATTGTCATTTCCCAAATAATAAAAACAGGTCAGAAAAACAATGAAATCAGAAATGATATTCCGGGTGAACAAATTACAATGATTATTATGGGAGCATTGAGATTAATTGTAACAAAATGGCGAATGTCTGGCTTTGCGTTTGATTTGAAAAAAGAGGGCAGTGATCTTTGGAATTCAATGAAAAAAATGATTATGAAAACATACAAGTAATAATATGGAATGTACTGACTGTTTCAGTACAACATTGACACAGTCAATGTACTCCATATTACACTCCAAATAAAAGAAGGAAATTAAAAATGGAAAAATTATTAAAAAAATTACTCAATTTCCCAAAAACTATTCTTTTCAGTTTGCTGATTATCTCTATTGCATTTTTTGTAATAATGAAAAAGAATTCGCGGATGGAAACTGATCTGGATAAATATATGCCACAGAATCATCCTGCTTTTGTATATA
>JAOZSR010000021.1 GCA_029939575.1 Fidelibacterota bacterium | reverse complement strand
CCCGCCGTTCCCCCCTCTATTTTTAAGAGAGGGGGTCAGGGGGTGAGTTCAAAAATTATTATTACAAATTATAGTACAAATTCATTTCAAAAGGATGAGGTCTGTTTTTAACCGCGATAACTTCTTTCATTTTTTCATGAATCCAACTATCGATTAATTCCTTGTTAAAAACATCTCCGGCAAGTAGATATTTATGGTCCTCTTTTAGTGCTTCAAGTGCTTCTTCTAAAGATGTTGGTATAGATAACAATTCACTCTGTTGTTCCTCAGACCATTCAAAAATATTATCATCAAAAGGTCCATATTTATTTTCTTTGGTTGGCATTATTTTATTTTTGATACCATCCAGGCCAGCCATCAATAAAGCGCTCATAGCAAGATAATAATTACACGTACCATCACTTGTCCGGAATTCAATCCTCTTACTATCTTTGTCGGTAGCATATTTTGGAATACGAATTGTCGCACTCCTATTTGCCAGTCCGAAAAATAATTTCACAGGAGCCTCAAAACCTGGAAGTAAGCGCTTAAAAGAATTTGTGCTGGGATTTGTAAATGCAGTTAATGATCTCCCGTGTTTCAAAATTCCGCCAATAAAATACAGAGCATTATCAGACAAGTCTGCATAGTTACCTTTGGCATAAAAAATATTTTCGCCTTTCTTTTTAAGCATAATGTGAAAATGCATGCCATTCCCCGGTTCTTCATAAAGAGGTTTAGGCATAAAAGTAGCAGTTAACTCATTTTTCAATGCAGTATTATGAATAATATCTTTTATGTACATCATTTTATCTATAATTTTTTCAAAATCTATCAGTTCTGTTTCTATTTCCTGCTGTGCAGAAAGTCCAACTTCATGATGATGATACCTGATGGGGCAACCAATATTTTCAATCAATTCAACCATTTCCTCACGAATATCAGCATATTTGTCAAATGGAATATCAATATGATAACCTTTTCTGTTGGCTACTGCTGTACCATCGATATCTTCATAACCAAAGGGCAAATCTTCTTTATTTTCAGAAGAAGTAAATTTATATCCGGCAGAAAATTTTCCATTATTTATTTTAGCTTCATTAAAAAGATAAAATTCAAATTCCGGAATCCAAAATGATTGATCTGCAATTCCGGTTTCACATAAATATTCCTGAGCTCTTTTTGCAAGACTTCTGGGATCTTTTTTGACTCCAATTCTTGTATCTGCATCACAAATATACGCCAACATTCTGACTGTGGAATATTTCATAAAAGGATCAATAATCGCAGTACTGATATCAGGAATTAAAACCATATCACCGGCTTCAACTGATTTCATACCGGGAATGCTGGAGCCATCAAAGGGAATTCCCTCTTTTACAACAGACTCAATTTTTCTGGACGGAAATGTGATATGATACCAATTACCGATCAAATCGGAATATTTAAGATCAATACTTCTGATTTCATTATCTTTAATTACTTTAAGTAATTCTTTAATATCCATAATATGCTCCTTCTATTCAATATTTATAAATTATTATAATATCTTCTATTTTCATCAAAAATAACTTACGAATAGATTTTAAAAATCTCAAGAATATTAGTACAATTATTTACCTGCTTTCAATATTATTTAATTTTTTATTATTCTAAAAAAAATAATTTAATTTTTCTTTATTGATAAATTAAATAACTGAGGTTTTTAAAATACTGTCTCTTCCTAATTGGTTTTAGTGAATATTATTCGATTTATCAGGAAAAACCGTTAATCATTATTCAATATTTTTGGATAAATGTTAAAATTTAATAATTCAAATTCTTTAGAATTAACGGAAGGTTTAATAGAATTATATTTTAGATCAGTTCAAACGCCTTTTTCTTGCTCTCTTAGGTTTTTCATTTATTTGATTTTGCTGGCAATAGCGCATAATAATTGTTAAAAATATCTTACCGTATTTTTCATATTTATATTTACCTACACCATGAATATCCAACATGGATTCTTTTGATTGTGGAAAATATATTGCCATTTCGATTATGCTTTTATCGGAGAAAATAACGTAGGGAGGCAAATCCGCTTCATAAGCTAAATTTGTACGTTTTTGTTTGAGAATTGATACAAGTTCACTGTCAAACTGTAAATTGTCTTCCATTAAAACAGTACGGTTTTTTGACATGGTTGCGATTTTGCAACTAACAAATTTTTCCCCCTTCATGACATTCCATCCCAAATCTGTCAAAAGAAGAATACCGTACTCGAAATCCTGTACCATTAATTCCTGATCCAATAATTGCTGAGCAATGAAATTCCATTGTTTTTTTGAATATTCTTTACCGATACCATAAGTGGTTAATTTATTGTGATTAAAGCCTAATATTTTTTTAGCTTTTGATCCTCTGAGAACATCAATAATATGATTCATCCCAAATTTTTCATTACATCTTTTTACACAGGATAAAAATTTTTGAGCCGGAACAGTAATATCCGTCAAATCCTTTTCCAATGAAGTGCAGTTATCACACATTTTGCAGTTATTCTTCTCATAGTTTTCACCAAAATATTTCAAAATAGGAAGACGTCGACATTCATGAGATTTACAAAACGCTACAAGTTTTTCAAGTTGCATTTCTGCAACCTTCCTCTCCCTTCCCTCTTTTTGATCAATAAAATAACGAATTTTAAGAATATCTCCATATCCGAAAAGTAGCAGGCAATTGGCCTGCAAGCCATCACGTCCCGCTCTTCCGATTTGCTGATAATAGCTTTCAATATTTTTCGGTAAATCATAATGTACTATAAAACGAATGTTTGATTTGTCAATTCCCATACCAAAAGCAATTGTCGCAACAATGATTTGGGCTTTGTTCTTAATAAATAACTCCTGGTTATTTTTCCGAGCCTGATCTGACATGCCGGCATGATAAGGCAATGCAGTGTATCCATCATTATCCAGGGAATCAGCTACCTCCTCAACTTGTTTCCTTGAAAAACAATAAATTATGCCCGAACTATCCGGAAATTTTGAAACAAATTCAAGGGTTTGTTCATAAGCATCGATTTTAGATTCTACTTGCAAAAAAAGATTTCCACGATCAAAACTCGTGATATATTCATTACTTTTTTCAAGTTTTAAACTTTTGGATATATCCTTTTGAACCTGGGGTGTTGCAGTGGCAGTAAGAGCAACACAAACAGCACTTTTGAATTGTTTCCTAACCTCCGCCAATTTCCGATATTCCGGTCTGAAATCGTGTCCCCATTCAGAGATACAATGGGCTTCATCTATAGCCAGGCAATCTACTCTAATCTTTGATAATAAATCCAAAATTCGCTGCTTTAAGAGAGTTTCCGGAGCAATGTATAATAATTTTACTTTTCCATGTAATATTGAATAGATATTATTAGAATATTCTATTCTTGATAGTGTACTATTAAGAACAATCGCATTCACACCATTTTCATTAAGTTGCTCAATCTGATCTTTCATCAATGAAATCAATGGTGATACAACAATAGTTAATCCTGAAAATAACAAAGCCGGGATCTGGTAACAAATTGACTTCCCACCACCGGTTGGCATTATTACCAGAGTATCATTTTTTTTGAGAATATTGTCAATAATCTCTTTTTGCATTGGTCTGAATTTATCATAACCATACACTGTTTTTAAAATTTTCTTTGCTTTATTATACATATCTACTCATTTTTTAGTTTGCTTAATATAATTCATACAATACATTATTGCTACTACCTTTTTGTTATGAATTTTTACTTGATGGAATCGTAAAAAGGTTCGAAGCTGTCTTTCTGAGGCAGCGTAGCAACGAAGAATCTTGTCGACAATTGGCTGAGATTCTTTGTTCGAAGTTCTCCCACACTGTGCCCGACTACCTACGGAATGACGTGAACTCCACTTTTTACGAACCCATCACTTTCAATCTCCCCAAAATTTCAGGTAAATTGTTTTTAAATTTTTTCGTACTAATATTCAACCAAAATCAAATAATATTATATGGAGTAAATTTTAAATAATCAAGGTAAGTCTGAAGTATGTGAATTTCCAACTTTCCATCGGACAAAGCCAATGGCTAATATTTACTTAATTATTTTATTTTCACCATCTAATTTCAATCCTCTCAAATAAAAAATTCCCCCAAAAAGTAGAAGTGTGCTTCAATTCCACTCCATTATTTCACTTTGCTTATAATTAATTTACTTCTTATATTTCCGTCATGAAAAATAATGAATTATCTTTAAAATATGAGCAGAAATTATGGGATCAGGATAAAACATTTATTGTTGGAATAGATGAAGCTGGTCGTGGTCCATTAGCCGGACCTGTTGTGGCTGCTGCAGTAATTTTTGAAAAAAACAGCCCCATGATTTCCGCCATCGATGATTCAAAAAAGTTGACCGATAAAAAACGGGAATCATTATATGACCAAATTTATGAACAAGCGCTTTCAGTAGGAATAGGGCTTGTCGATTCCGATGAAATAGACAAAATCAATATTTTACAGGCAACTCACAAAGCAATGCGAAAGGCTGTCGGCAATTTAAAAGTACAACCGGATCATCTATTAGTTGATGGCAGACCCATTCCGGAAAAAGTTTATCCTCATACCGCTATCATTGGTGGTGATCGGAAATGTTATTCAATAGCAGCCGCATCAATAATTGCAAAAGTCTATCGTGACCGATTAATGAAAAAATATAACTCGGTTTTTCCCGGATATGGTTTTGAGGCTCATAAAGGATATGGAACAAAAAAACATCGGGAAGCCATTATCAATCTCCTCCCCTCACCCATTCACAGAAAAAGTTTTGCCCGCGTCAAAGAATATATTCCTGAAATTAGTTTATTGAACAAGCGACAAATTGGAAAAATTGGCGAAGACCAGGCTGCATTTTTCTTACATAAAAAAGGGTTCACAATTCTTGAGCGGAATTTCCATTTGGGTGCCTATGGTGAACTTGACATTATTGCCCAAAAAGATGATCTGCTCGCTTTTGTTGAAGTCAAAACCCAAACAAAAAATTTATTTGGTGCTCCTGAAACCTGGGTAGATGAACGAAAAATGAAACAAATTGCTCTTATTGCAGATGGATATCTTTCACAGCACCCGGAATATGATGTTGACTGTCGTTTTGATGTTATCGGGATTACGGTACAAAATGATAATTTTAATATCAGGTATATGCCTGATGCATTCAGGTTATGAATATTATGAAAAAATTTATTTTATTTCTATTAGTATTAACATCAATTGTATTTTGCCAACCTTTTTCTGCAGGTAAAAATGGTGTAGTAGTCTCAGCATCAAAAATTGCTTCAGATGTTGGAATTAATATTATGCAGCAAGGCGGAAATTCAATTGATGCCACAATTGCTGTAAATTTTGCCTTAGCAGTAGTTTGGCCTTCAGCCGGGAATATTGGTGGCGGTGGATTTTCAATTATTCGCTTTCCTGATGGCACTTCAACTGCCATTAATTATAGAGAAACAGCACCAGGTTCAGCAACAAAAGATATGTATCTGGATCAGGATAAAAATCCCATTAACGGACTAAGCACAACCGGTTCATTAGCCTGTGGTGTTCCCGGAACTGTAGCAGGAATGGAATTGCTATGGAAAAAATATGGTTCATTAAAATGGGAAAATTTGCTTCAGCCTGCTATTAAATTAGCAGAAAATGGATTTCCGGTCACTTTTTACCTAAACCAGGGATTAGAGTATCACAAAGAAAAAATGTGGAATTTTCCAGCCACAAAATCAATGTTCTTTCCTGATGACATCACTCCTGAGATCGGAGATACAATAAAATTCCCCGACCTGGCAGAAACATTAAAACGAATTGCCAAAAAAGGCTCAGATGGATTTTATAAAGGTAAAACAGCTCGCCTTATAGCAAAAAATATAAAAAAAGCCGGTGGCATAATTACCTTAAATGATTTAAAAAAATACCAGGCACAGGAATTATCTCCAATAACTTTTTCATATCGAAATTATGAGATTATTTCCATGCCACCACCAAGTTCTGGAGGAATTTGTCTGGCACAAATTCTGAAAATTGTTGAACGTTTTCCAATTTCTGAATATGGTTTTCTCTCAACCCAATCTATACAGGCTATTGTAGAAGCAGAGCGCCAATCCTATGCAAACCGCGCCCATTTTCTTGGTGATCCTGATTTCATAGATATTCCGGAAAATTATTTGATTTCTGATGAATTAACATCCAAACTCATTCAGAATATTGATTTATCTAAAGCTGGTATTAGCGATTCAGTTTCCCACACTTTGATACCGGAAAGTGAACAAACCACCCATTTTTCAATTATTGATAAAGATAGAATTGCAGTATCAACAACAGTTACACTAAACTCAGGTTTTGGTAGTTGTTTTGTAGTAGAAGGAACCGGAATTTTGATGAATAATGAGATGGATGATTTTTCCATAAAACCCGGCTATCCAAATATTTATGGCCTAATTGGAGCAAAGGCAAATTGTATAGAACCGGGGAAAAGAATGTTAAGCTCAATGACACCAAGTATTGTTACAAAAAACGACTCATTAAAATGGGTTTTAGGAACTCCGGGAGGTTCAACCATCATTACTTCTGTAGCCCAGGTAATTATTAATTTAATTGATTTTAACATGAGCCTTCGGGAAGCAGTTCATGCTCCCAGGTTTCATCATCAATGGCTTCCTGATATTATTTATCATGAAAAATATGGATTTAGCCCGGAATTATTAGAAAAATTAAACAACAAAGGATACAAAACTCAGCAAAGAAGCAACATCGGGGATCTGGATGCAATCGAAGTTGATTATCCTAAAGCAATTTACATCGGAGTACCGGACAATCGAAGACAATCAGCAGCAAGTGCTTATTAAAAAAAATAATCGTGTAGATATTTAAATACGACATAACTATATGTTTTAATATAATAATAAAGTAAATTATTTAAAATAATCTGGAGTAAATGATGGGAAGTGTAAAAGACCTTATATTATTAAAAGAAGCAACAAAAGAGAATTTTGGAAAAGGGCAGTTCAAGTTTTCTGACAGATATTCTGTTTTTGATTGGGGTGAAATGCCTGATCATATTCCAAACAAAGGCAAAGCTATAGTTATTCTGGCAGCATATTTTTTCGAAAAACTTGAATTAGCCGGATATCCAACTCATTATCTTGGCCTGGTAGAAGATGGAAAAGTCAAAAAATTATCTGATTTAAAGCAACCAACTGATAGAATGGAAATTAAACTTTTAAGAGTTATTAAACCCAAACTTACCGGAAATACTTATGATTATTCAGAATATATTGGGCAGAGAGGAAATTATCTAATACCTCTGGAAGTTATTTACAGGAATAAACTTCCGGCAGGAAGCAGTGTTTTTCGTCGTCTGAAACGTGGCGATATTACGCCCCAGGATTTAGGTTTAAAAGAGATGCCGGTTCCAAATCAAATACTTGATCCGCCTATCTATGATGTTTCTACAAAATTAGAAATCACTGATCGCTATATAAGTTGGGAAGAAGCACAAAAAATTTCCGGCCAAAATTCTGATGAAATTCAAAAAATGAAAAAATTAACTGCTGAAATTAATAATATTATAAGCATGGAATTTAAAAAAATCGGACTGGGTAATGAAGATGGTAAAATCGAATTGGGATTTGATTCTGATCGTAACCTTATGCTTGTAGATGTACTTGGAACTCTTGATGAATGTCGCTTTATTTTTGAAGATATTGCAGTGAGTAAGGAAATTGCCAGAATTCATTACAGAGATACAGAATGGGCAGAAGCAGTCAAGGAAGCCAAAGAAAAAAATCGTCAGCAGTGGAAAAAAATATGTCGCTTGCAACCATCACCTCTTCCTGAAAAGTTAAAAAACCTAATTTCCAATGTTTATTGTGCTGTAACAAATGAAATTACAGGTGAAGAATGGTTTAAAAATATTCCGCCATTAAAAGAAATTATGTATGATATAAAAGGCATTCTATAATGAAAACAAGAACTCCATTCCCAAAAGTATTTTGGGTAGCAAATTTAATCGAAGTCCTGGAACGTTTCTCTTATTATGGAATTTACATGGGTTTTGGTATTTACATGGAATACCTGGGATATACCAAAGGCCAATTAGGAATAGTACAGAGTCTTTTCTTACTTTTTTCCTATGCTGTTCCAATTTTTTCCGGCACTTTTGCTGATCGTTACGGATTCAAAAAGCTTATGATCATTTCCTACCTTGCCTATCTGCCATCTATATTATTACTTATCCTGACCAAATCATTTTCAGGAATTGCCCTAACCATGTTATCCATAGCTTTTGCGGCCGGTATTTTCAAACCCCTGGTCTCCGGTACTGTCCGGGCAGTAACAGACAAATCAAACAAAACTATGGGTTTTGGTATATTCTATGCCATGGTCAATGTAGGTGCTTCATTTGGTCCGCTGGTAGCAGGAAAACTTAGCGCAATCTCATGGAACTATGCATTTATTTCATCGGCAATTTCCATTGGAATCATGCTTCTTGTAACAATTTTCTTTTATAAAGAACCTGAACGGGAAATTTTAAACACAACCCTCAAGGATAAATTTGCTGATATCTGGACAGTTCTGTTAGATAAAAAATTCTCAATATTCCTGATTTTATTAGGGATATTCTTTTGGTTACCATTCTGGGCATTTTTTAATTTACTGGCAATCTATATTGAGAAGAATCTTGACACGGTTCGTCTCTATTTAAACATAAAAATGGTACTTGGAACCGGAATTGCGAATTTTCTATCCCGGGTTGATGAAAATGGCACCAGAAAATTGCTTGGTGTCACAATCTCACATACCGGTTACGTAATTATGATTTTACAGGTCTTGGTTTCACGAGTTTCCGAAAAATTCAACTCCTTGCCAACTTTCTTTTTTGGACTATTTATAATTGCCCTTGGATATATCGTGCTTGGAATTTCAAACATAACTGCTCCGGCAGTAGTTTTTCTTGGAATTATTCTTTTTGCAGTAGGTGAAATGATTTCATCTCCAAGAATCCAGGAATACATAACCTGGATAGCACCAAAAGAAAAAGCCGGACTATATATGGGTACAAATTTTCTGGCTCTGGGATTAGGAGGTGCATTAAGTGGAGTAACCTACACTTCATTATACGGTTATTTTCGAAACATCAACCATCCGGAATTTGTTTGGTATACTTTAGCACTTCATACAATAATTGGTTTAATTGTAATCTTTATTTTTACAAAAACTATTGGAAAATTTAAAGAATTAGATGAATAAACATTGAATCAACTATCCTGAAATATGAATTTTCTGAAATTTATTATCCGGCTAATGCCTGATATTAATTAATAAAAATTTTAATCTAAAACCTGAATTTGGAAATTTTAATAAATGATACAAGTAAATAATTTAGCAATGTCATATGGCGAGAGAATCCTGTTTGAAAATGTTAACCTGAATCTTTCTCCAGGACAATGCTATGGAATTGTCGGAGCGAATGGTTCCGGAAAAAGTACTTTTCTCAAAATTTTAAGTGGTGATATTCACCCTAAAACCGGTAATATTAGGATTCCAAATGACTATAACCTCGGAATATTGAAACAAAACCATTTTGAATATGAAAACAACAAGATTATTGATGTTGTCTTAATGGGACGTGAAAAATTATGGACAGCTCTGCAAAGACGCGATGTTTTATCAAAAAAACAAAATTTATCCAGTAATGAAGGAATTGAATTGTCGGAAGTAGAAATATTACTTTCACAACTTGATGGATATCAGGCTGAATCAAAAGCCGCAAATATTCTAAACGGGCTTGGCATCAGAAGCAGTCAAATTTCTAATCCCATGTCCACCCTATCCGGAGGATATAAACTCCGTGTTCTTTTAGCAAAATGTTTGTTTAGTTTGCCTGATATTATTTTACTTGATGAGCCAAACAATCATCTTGATATTTATTCTATTGCCTGGCTGGAAAATTACCTCACTTCTTTCAAAGGAATTGTGGTAATAGTATCTCACGATCATAATTTTCTAAATCGCATATCAACAAACATTCTGGATATTGATTATGAAGAAATTAAAGCATATAAAGGCAATTATGATTCTTTTCTAAAAGCCAAAAAACTGGAGCGTGAACAAAAAGAAGTCGAAATAGAGCGTCAGGAAAAAAAGCAGCAGGAACTACAAGAATTTTATGAAAAATTCAAAGCCAAAGCCACCAAGGCAAGACAGGCAGTTAGCCGTAAAAAACAACTTGAAAACATGGATGATATTCATATAAAAAGAAGTTCTCGCAAAACACCAAAATTTAATTTGGTTCCAACCCGTCCATCCGGCCAAAATGTTTTGGAAATCAATAACTTAAACAAGAGTTTTGATGATAATCATGTAATCAGGGATTTATCCTTTAACATTAATCGCAACGATAAAATTGCTATTATTGGTCCAAATGGAATTGGGAAATCGACACTTCTAAAAATTTTAACCAATAATCTGAAAGCCGATTCCGGAAAAATAAACTGGGGCTATGAAGTTGCTTTAGGATATTTTGCTCAAAATCATAAGGATATAATTCCCGATGGAACAACCCCATATAATTGGTTATACAATTTTATTAATGAAAAAACAGTAACCGGAGTCAGAAGTATTTTGGGGAAAATGTTGTTTAGCGGTGACGATGTTGATAAATCTACTGAATCACTGTCAGGTGGTGAAGCAGCCAGACTCCTTTTTTCAAAACTGATTGCTCAGCATCCGAACACACTTCTGCTTGATGAACCAACTAACCATCTTGATTTGGAATCAATCGAAGCCTTGAGTGATGCTCTGGTTGAATATACGGGTACTTTATTATTTGTTAGTCATGACCGTTATTTTGTCGAAAAAGTAGCCACATCAATATTAGAATTAAATTACGATGGTCATAAATATTACCAGGGAAAATACTCTTCATTTATCTATTCCAAAGGTGAAGACCATTTGAGTGAGGATATTTCAAAACTTGGCAAAAAAAATTATCCTTCTGATTCGGGTAAAAAACCTTTAAAATCAAAATTAAATATCCGGCAAAGACGAGAATTAACCAAAGAACTGTCCAGACTCGAAAAAAAAATTAAGCAACATGAAAATAATATAACCGAACTGGAAGGAAAAATAGCTGAACAACAAAAACAACTGGAAACAAATGCTTCATCAGATTTTAAAAAACTTCAGGATATTATGGCAGAAAAAGAAAAACATGAAGCAGATCTTGATCATGAAATGACTCAATGGGAAGAGAAGCATACTAAACACGAGGAAATTTGTTTAAAAATTGAAGCAATTGACACAGAAACAAATTAACTTCAAATGGGAATACAATGGACTGGATTGAAATAAAAAAAGACCCAAAACACATTGCAAAAGAAAAAAACAAAGCCAAAAAATTACGCAAATCCCAATGGTGGTTAAATAAAATTTCTGTAGGTATTTGTCATTATTGCAAGAAAAAATTTAATGCAAACGAGTTAACGATGGATCATGTTGTTCCAATTTCCCGAGGTGGTCTAAGTAACAAAAAAAACATTGTCCCTTGTTGTAAAAAATGTAATAGTGAAAAAAAATATTTGACTCCTGTTGAAATGATAATGAACCAGACCAACAATGCTAAAGATGAATAATTGGAATAATAAATGTTTAAAATAGTTAATAATTTTGATGATTTAATTAAAGTATTTATTATACGAGGCATAGTTTTTTTGGAAGAGCAGAACGTGCCTTATGAAATTGAAATGGATGAATTTGAATATAATTCTATACATTTTCTTGTTGAAATTGATGACGAACCAATTGGAGCCGGACGTTTACGCTTTATCGGGGAATATGCAAAACTGGAAAGGATCGCAATCAGGAAATCATGGCGTGGAAAAGGATATGGACATCAACTAGTGGAAATTATGTTAACCGAAGCTCGCAAAAAAGGCTTTTCAAAATTCAAAATGCATGCCCAGGCATATTTAAAAAATTATTATGAGCAACATGGTTTTAAAGTGCATGGCGATTTATTTAAGGAAGCCGATATTGAACATTATTTAATGATAAAAAGGGATAAATGATGAATATTAAAAAAAATTTTTTACTATTAATTATTTTTATATTTTCGATGCAATTTGCTTTTAGTGGAAATGCTATTGCATTGAAAATCAACAGTTCTTCCGATCTGCTTTCGGGATATAATACTCATGGGCAAATTGGTGATTACAAACTAGTTAACAACAAAATTGCGATCATTATCAGCGATATTCCTCATAATGTTTCATATAGTGAAACAGGGGGTAATGTAATTGATGCTGCATCTGTTTTTTCTCCAACAGATGAATTGGATCTGGTATATTTATACCTGAATGATGATTGGCCGAGACAGGCTTCATATACTTCAATAGAAATTCTTGATAATGGTTCTACCAGTGATTCCGCAGCAATTCTTGTATCAGGTGTTGATAATGAAAATTCTAATATTGGAATTACAACAAAATATATTTTACACTCAAATTCAACCCTTTTAAAACTCAAAACTACTTTTACAAATAATAGTCAAAACAATCTGAATTCCTATGGTGTTGGAGATGCATTTACCTGGGGCGGTTGTTCGATATTTGTTCCTCCTTATGGCTACAGTGCTGATTATACAACCTATAGTTCATGGATTGCAGCTACCGGTTCGATTAATTCTTATGGATATTTTGGTAGAGAAGGAGAATTCGAGACGGAGCATGGCTCGGATTGGAGTGATGCGACATTAGAAACAATTAATCTGCAACCCTCAGAATCCTACTCTTTTACACGATTTTTTGTAATTACTGATTCCCATTTAAGTTCAATATCAGACCTGGTACTAAATTATCATAATCTTAGTTCTGGATCTGTTTCCGGCCTGGTTTCAAATAATGATGGCGCAGTTTCTTCTGCAGAAATTAATTTTATTCAGAATGATACTGATATTTTTACACAGGGAAAAAGCAACCAAGCCGGTCAATTTTTAGTAAATTTACCAGTTGGTTCGTGGAAACTTGAGACAATTAAAGCAGGATATGATAAAATTATCTCATCCGTTGAAATTACTGAAGATGATACCGCTGGAATCATTATTTTGTTAGAAGAGGCAAGCATCCCTCCTTCCGGTGATACTATTACTATTGTCCAGCAACCCTTACCGAATATTCCGGTAATCCATATACCGGGAGATACGATTGAAATTTGCTGCCTCGTTTCTGAAGATTTTCAATCATGGTCATCGTCACTGATTTTTAATGATAAGGAAATTGAAATGACCAGTATTGACAGGTCTTTTGATCAGGAAACAGGACTTTGGACTTTACGAGCGGTTTTACCGGAAAAAATACTTTACGAACTTTGGGATTTGAGAGTAAATATTGAATATTATGGGATTGATGATGTTAAAAACGCGGTAAAAATTATCCCAGAATATAAAGAAAATTTTTATTTTATCCAGGTTACAGACACACATTTACCAACCAATTTATATTGGGAGCAGGCTGGTTCTGAACAAGATACATCAGAGATTGAAGACTTGCGGGAAGTTATCAGGGATATTAACCTGATCAATCCAGAGTTTGTATTATTAACCGGAGATTTAATTCATGAAGGAGAATTAGAAGATTTTCAATATCGACGTTATTTCACACGTGCTTTAAGAATTTTAACTGAATTTGAAGTGCCGGTTTTTCTAACCTCAGGTAATCATGACATTGGTGGATGGGATCAGACTCCTCCGCCTGATGGAACTGCCAGGAAAAGTTGGTGGAATTTTTTCGGCTGGAAAAGGCTGGGAGATTTCTCTGAAAGCAATAATGTACATACACAGGATTATACTTTTGATTATGGCAATTGTCATTTTATCGGCATGGAAGCCTATGATAACTATGATTCCTGGATGTCAACTGTTTACGGCCAATCAAGTTTTACCAATACCCAGTTAACCTGGTTAAATGACAATCTTGAACAGCTTGATGATTCAACTTTAAAAATACTTTTTTATCATTATGACTTTAAAGAGCAAATTGATTTATCTGCATTAGGGGTTGATTTGGCACTCTGGGGACACACACATAGTAATATCGGTTCAATTGATCAATATCCATATAATCTATGCACAGCTGCAACCTGTGGCGGTAGAAGAGCCTACAGAATGGTCAGAATCGAGGGAAATCAAATATTTCCATGTGAAACCCAAGAGGCTGGCACTGATATTGACAATTTATCAGTTGAATATGTCCACTCAGATAATTTTTCTAAAGCAATTGTTACAAACAAATTTGCTAACCATTTTGAACATTTTTTATTAAAAATGGATATTGGCGCTAAATCAATAGAGAGTGTACAAAATGGTGAATTATTCCAGATTGACTCAAGTTCTACCAATAACATTGCTTATATAAGAACAAACATCGGAGCAAACAGCACAAAAGAAATTACTCTAAATCTAAAATCAACAAAAATTGAAACTCTCGGTAGAAATAGACAATTTAAATTATCCCAAAATTATCCAAATCCTTTTAATGGAAATACAATTATTCCATTCAATTTAAAAAATAAATCTGATGTAACCGTAAAAATATTTGACATAAAGGGAAAAACTATATTTATTAAGAAAATGTCTAATCTTAATCCCGGCGAATATAAAATAAATTATAATAATATAGAATCGGGCTCGGAAAAAATTTCAAGTGGTATCTATTTTTATTCATTATCTACAAATGAATATTCTGAAACCAGGAAGATGTTATATCTTCAATAAAGAAATAACAGTAAATAAAATTTAATTAACGGAAAAAATATGACAAAAAAAATTCTGCTTCTCATTTTTCTATTTCAACTTTTTCTTTCTTCTTGTGCCTCATATATAGTTATGAAACATGAAGAAAATATTACTCCATTAACAAGACAAACCAGGCCAATATACCGACGTGCCCAAAAATTTCTAAATTATTTGATAGAAAATAATTTCCCCTTTGAATTTGCACCTGAAACAAAAATAATAAAGATTATCAAGGATAAACAAAATAAAAAAATTCAGATTCATTTTAATCCGTTATTTTCAAATTTTCCTTTTAGACCTGAAAATGTAGAAAATATTAATGAAAAACTACAAGATTACCTGGGTTGGCGATATAGAAAATACAAGGCAACAATCTATACTTTAAATCAGCCAATTGAACAATTAATTCCAAATTATTATCGTAAAAATAAAACAAACTATGATCACTCAAGATTACCAATTGCGACAAACAAAACAATACCAATAGTTAAAAATCTTAGTGAAAATCTGCATTTTCCTCAGGGTCTGTCAAATCGAAATATAGCCTTATGGCCAAGTCATGGCTGGTATTATAATATTAAAAAAGATCGGTGGGAATGGCAACGACCAAGAATTTTTCAAACAGTAGAAGATTTGCTACCATTATCCTATGTATTACCCTACCTTGTTCCAATGTTGGAGAACAGTGGCGCAAATGTCTTTCTTCCACGGGAAAGAGACTTACAAACCAATGAAGTTATTGTAGACAACGATACATCTTCAACATTATTATGTCATTACATCGAACCAGACTCAACAAGCAAATCTCAAACCCTTGCAACCGGATTTGGAATCGGCTCTCCCCCCTATTCAACAGGTGAAAATCCATTTCAATCCGGAACATCCAGACTTTTCCAATGTGACTCCTCAAGTTCTGATTTGGTAGAGTGGATTCCTGAGATTCCGGAAACCGGAAATTACAATGTTTACATTGCATATACACATAGCGATAGCAATACTTCCCAGGCACAATATAAAATTTATCATTCCGGTGGGAAAACAGATTTCACAGTTAATCAACAAATCGGTGGTTCTACCTGGATTTATTTAGGTAATTTTAAATTTTTCAAAGGAATCAACCCGAATTTTGGAAAAGTTATTCTCAATGATTATTCTCAGGATACTACCAAATATATTTCTGCTGATGGAATCAGATTTGGTGGTGGAATGGGAAATGTTTCCAGACACGGAACAATCAGCAGACGCCCCAGATTTGTAGAAGCTGCCAGGTATTACTTACAATATGCAGGTATTAATGATTCACTTGTATATAGTTTCAATCAGGATTCAAATGATTATTCAGATGATTACAAATGTCGCGGAGAATGGGTGAATTTTCTTAAAGGCTCTCCCTATGGACCAAATAAGAAACGAAATGCACCGGGATTAGGAATTCCAATTGACCTGTCTTTAGCAATACATACTGATGCAGGAATAAATAAAGAAGACACTTTGATTGGTACATTATGTATTTACAGCTTGAATGATATTGATATTGATTTAAATTTCCCCGATTCTGTTTCCAGGATGGCTAATCGTGATTTGGCTGATATTGTCCAAACCCAAATCGTTAATGATATTCAAATTTTACACGATCCGCAATGGCCAAGAAGACAATTGGCAAATAGGCAATACAGTGAGGTTTGCAGGCCGAATTTCCCCTCTCTGCTTCTTGAATTATTTTCACATCAAAATTTTGCAGATATGAAGTACGGTACAGATCCTAAATTTCGCTTTGATGTATGTCGCTCAATTTATAAAGGAATGTTAAAGTTCTTATCTGTTCAATATAATTACCTGCCAGTAGTACAGCCATTACCGGTATCACATTTCCAGGCTTTAATTACCGATACATCACAGGTAACTTTGAAATGGAAACAAACCCCAGACCCTCTTGAACCAAATGCTATTGCAGATAAATATATTGTCTACACCAAAAAAGATAGTAACGGATTTGATAATGGAAAAGTTATAGATAGCTGCAAAATTATACTTAATAATATCAATCCAGATACTATTTACAGTTTCAAAGTTTGTGCTCTAAACCAGGGTGGAAAAAGTTTTCCTTCCGAGATATTATCTGTTTGCATTAACAAACTTGATAATGAACCGATATTAATAATTAATTGTTTTGATAGAATAAGCGGAGCAGAAAAAATAGATAAACCAAGACACAGGGGATTTATAAATTCCATTGACCAGGGTGTTCCTGATATCTATGATGTTACTTTTACCGGTCAACAAAAAGAATTCGACCCTGATGCGGAATATCAAAACAATGATAATCCTGGATGGGGCGCCTCATATAGTGATTTTGAAACCCAAATAATTCCGGGAAACACACGAAACTTCGCCTATATTCATGGCAAAGCGATAAAAGCTGCAAATCGATCTTTCATGTCAGTTAGTGATGAAGCTGTCATGGATAATTATATTGATATTAAAAAATTCAAAATTCTTGATTTAATATTTGGTGAAGAGAAAACAACTTATGTGAAAAAGAATGGGAAAATCGTTAAAACTCTCTATCAAACCTTTCCGGAAAAATTTCAAAAAATTATTACAGCCTATCTTGAATCCGGTGGTAATATGTTTTTATCAGGAGCATATATCGGGTCTGACTTAAATAGTACTAAGTCAAACAGAACTTTTGCATCTGATATTTTAAAATTTAACCTACATTTAAGTCATGCTGTTCGTGATGGCCATTTTTATACAATTAATGACTTATTTTTTGAGGAAAATTATAATTTTGAATACAATACTAAATTAGCCTCAAAAATTTATGCAGTTGAAGCTCCAGACTGTATTATCCCATCAGGAGAAAATGCAAAAACAATTATTCGTTATTCGGAAAATGAATTTAGTGGTGGTATTTGCTATTCAGGTTCATACAACCTGATAATTTTCGCTTTCCCCTTTGAAACTATTACTAATGAGAGATATCAAAATTTATTGATGAAAAAGATCATCTCTGTTCTGGAGACTAATAAAGCAAAAAATCGGGAATAATTTTCCTACTTGGGAAAATATTCTACCATGACAGAAATGAATATACCTTTCAAATCCAGGTTAATTAATCTAAATAGGTTGTAAATCTTCCCCAAAATAATTTATTCAACATGTGGCATATTATTTGTTCCCTTATTCCTGTTTTCTGTGAATGATAAACAAAAAAAATTGAGAGATAATTATTTAAAAATATTTTAATAACACATTTAGAATTAATATTAAAAGGCTTAAATGACTTCAGAGATTAAACATCCGGCAGATTTTTACAAAGAAAAGGTCTTCAGTCTTACAAATCTACCAACTCTTCCAGTTATTGCAACAGAAATTCTGAGAGTAACCCGTGAAGATAAAATGTCTATTAACCAAATGTTACCTATTATAGAAAAAGATCCTCCTTTGGCAATGAAAGTATTGAAAATTGCTAATTCTGCATATTATGGGATGAGAAGCAAAGTCAAGTCACTTGGTCATGCTGTTGTTGTAATTGGTTTGCAACAATTAAGTAATATATCTATAAGTTTTTCAGTTTTACAGAATTTATACGATGATGCTTCATCCCGACACATATCGTGGAAAAAGTATTGGCATCATTGCATTGCTACCGGTTACGTTACCCAACTTCTTTATGATGAACTGGGTATTTTTAGTAAAGATAATCCCTATACTTTTGGCTTGTTACATGATATCGGAAAGTTGGTTTCTTTTAAAATTGATCCTGAAAAATTTTCAAAAGCCCTGGCCTTGGCAAAATTAGAAAATTGTTCACATAATGAAGCAGAAATGAAAGTGATTGGTGTATCCCATTCAAGCATTGGGCAATGGATAACAGAAAAATGGGGTATGGCTGAATTTTTAATAAATGTGGTTGCTTATCATCATTATCCGGAAGATATAGAAGACCCAAAAATAAGAACTGCCTGCTCTATAGTCCAGGTCTCTGATATAATTTGTAATAATATAAATTTAGATTTTGGAATAAAAAATGATTTATCTGATGGTGAAAATTGTGCAGGATGGAAATATTTAAAAGAGACTCAAAGAAGTCTTGCAGATTTAGATTTTGAAGAATTTATGGAAGATTTACAAAATGAATTGGATACAATACAGGAAATGGTCAATTTAATTCAAATATAAAAATATATGGAGGAAATAAATATGATTGACAGAAAAGTGCTCTTTGTTGATGATTCACCAACAATGAGAAGAATTATTAAAAATTCACTCAAAAAAATCGGATTTACAGATTTTGTTGAGGCCGAGCATGGAATTGATGCATTTGAAAAGTTAGAAGAAGAGGGTGATATCTCTTTAATATTGACAGACTGGAATATGCCTGAAATGAATGGTGAAGAATTTGTAAAAAAGGTTCGCTCAACAGAACCTTTTTCTAAATTGCCTATCCTGATGATTACTACCAGGGGTATGAAAGATGATGTTATAACCGCCGTTAAAATCGGGGTCAACGGTTATGTAGTCAAGCCTTTTACACCAGATGTATTAAAGATGAAAATAAAACAAGTACTTGAAAAAGTCGGTTAATCAGGAGGATAAAAAAATGAATGATGAAAAAGCAAGTACAATTATAGAAAAAATTGAAGAGATGCGTGATTTTTTACGGATTGGTGATGAAGTAATTCCTTTTCTTGGTGAACTTTTTAGATTTATTCAACAGGTTATGCCATTAATGTCAGAAGTCAATTCTTCTTTTAAAGACAGTACCAGTAAATTACCTGATGCAGAAGACCGAATTAGTGATGTCACAAAAGCCACAGAATTGGCAACTACTGAAATAATGGATACACTTGATGAAATTTCGGAAAATGTAGAGTTATTAGCCGAAGGTCAAAGTGAAGAAAAACAAAAGATTGCCGAGACTATTAATAATCATATTCAAGATGTTCTCATGTCTTTACAGTTCCAGGATATTACAAGTCAAAAACTAACCCATGCCAATCAAATCCTGGTTGCTATCAGTAAAAAATTCAGTGGTCTGCATCTTAAAACCGAACATATTAAATTAAATACAAAAATCGGTGAGAAAATGATTAATGAATTACAAATCGGGATAAATTCGGAAAAAATTAAAAAAGACAGTGAGGATTTTCATAAAGAAACTGAAGATGTTATCAGACATGAAAAAATATCCCAGGATGATATTGATGATTTATTTGGATAAATTATTGAAAAACGTAAAGATTGACTATGACTAATAAAAATTCCTTTTCACTAATGGGTGAAAAAGAAATCACCAGTAAACAAAAAGTTATTACACCGAATAAGATTTATAAAAAATTAAATGTTAATGTTCAATCTCCGTTACAAATTAAAAATATATCCAAGCCCCAAAAGCAAACAAAAAAAATTGGACAAGAAAAAGAACAACCAATCATTCCTATTATTGAAAATGATGAAATCATTGGTATTACATTCAATTGTGAATGTGGTAAACAAACTAAAGTATTCTTTGAATATTTAAATGAATAATTACTATTAAATCCCATGAAAAATATTAAAGTAATTATATCCAACGATCAAATGCTTGCAACCCTGGTTATATCCAGAAATATTCCGGATATTTCATCAGAAATGATATATTCCACACTCAAAGAATACGGAGTAACCAATGGGATCAAAGATGAAATAATTCAAAAAATTATTCATGAAAAAAAAATGCCTCTGGAAATTGTTATCGCCAATGCATCGAGACCAGAAAAAGGAAAAGATGGAAAACTGATCTGGCAAATTGATCCAACCATTCCTGCAACTCCAAAAATAAATAAAAATGGAAAAGCGGATTTCAAGCATCTTCAGCAACACAACGCGGTTAATAAAGGGCAGGAAATAGTCTCAATTTTACCTCCATCAAAAGGCATTCCCGGAAAAACAGTAACAGGTGAATTAATATTTAGGCCAGGTAAAGAAATAAAAATAGAAATTGGAGAAAATATTATAGTATCTGATGATGGATATACTTATTACTCAGCCATTAAAGGCTATGTTAGTTTTTCCAATAACAAATTAAGCGTAAGTAATATTAAATATATTAACGGGGATGTTAGCTTTCGTACCGGAAATATCAAATATAATGGAAAAGTGCATATCAAAGGAGATATTAGATCTGGTTTCAGAGTTGAGGCTACTGACACAATATTTGTTGAAGGAAATATTGAAGCAGCTGATATATATTCTCAAAAAGGTGATGTTGTTGTCTCTCTTGGAATTGTTGGAAAAGGAAGAGCAAAGATCTTGGCCGGTGGAAGCCTTTATTGCGGCTTTATACAGGATGCCTTGGTAAACATCAAAAATAATATTATTATTGAGCATTATTCAATTAACAGTGAAGTCTTTGCAGGTGGTACAATTTCTGTTATTCAGAAAGAAGGTCTGATTCGTGGCGGAAAAGTATTCGCAGAAAAAGGAATATCTGCCCTGGAGGTGGGATCAATAAAAGGTATTGTAACCGAAGTTGGCATTAGCGGATCAGATTTTGTTGAATTAGATTCACAACTCCAGAAAATTATTAAAGAAGAGGAACGACAAAAAACCGAGTTATTCTTATTAAATAAAAGAAAAACATTTTTGGAGTTACTTGAAAACCGCTTAAACAACCTGTCCCTGAATAAACAGCAGGAAATGAATACAATCTTCACTAAAATCAATGAAATAGTTGAAAGAATTGAAGATTTAGAAGCGGAAAAAAATGACTTTATTGAGAAAAACAAATCAAAACATAACAATTCCATATTTGTCCAACATATTATTCATAAAGGTGTAACAGTTTCTATCGGACACTTACAATATTATGTTGATAAACAATTTGAAAAAGTAAAGATTTATCGTAATGTCAATGAAGTTGTATTCGAAAATTATTCCGAAAAAGAAGGAAAAAATTTATGACTCAAAAAGATATTAAAATCATAATAATTGATGATGAAAAACTAATAGTAGATGAATTAGTATTTTTCCTAAAAGAATATAATTTCAATGTGGTCGGGTATAGTGATTCTCAGAAGGCACTTGATGTATTAAACAACACAAATTACGATATAATAATCACAGATTTAAAAATGCCCCAGGTTTCGGGTCTGGATATTATAAAAGCCGCAAAAAAAAATAATCCGGAAGCTCTGGCAATAATTATTACCGGTTTTGCCACTACCCAAAGCGCAATAGAAGCTATTCAGCAGGGTGTCTATGATTATATAAAGAAACCATTTAAATTTAAACAAATTCAAATAATTCTCTCAAGAGCAGCTGAGCGAATTAAACTAAAATATGAAAATATTAAATTAAATAAAAAAATCCAGTCAATGCTTTCTTATATGACAATGCTTAATGATATTTCCAACCTTCTATTCCAGATTACTGATTACAATACAATAATGGAAATGATTATTGATACATTTACAGAAGGATTGAGAGTAAAAAAAGGTTGTATTATTGTTAATTCAAAAACCGAAGCCAATTTTATTATCAAGAATTCTTTTGGTTTGTCTGATGAATTTACAAAAACCTTCAGGTTTAGGGCCGATAATGAAATAAACGGGAAAAAAATCTCACTTACAGATGCAACAATTATTAATGGAAGCGATAAAGGATTGTATATTGATCAAAAGAAACTAAACATTGACGATAATTTACCTAAGGCCATTTTTATTCCAATACAATATCATAATGAATTACTTGGATTTATAGCAATTTTTGAAACAGAAGAGAAAATTTTTGACCAGGAAGACGAAGTTAAACTTTTTAGAATTTTTGCAACTCAAATCGCTCCGTTATTTCAAACTACAAAAGAAGAATCTCTTTTCTCAGATGAAAAAAGTAAAGTTTATGAAAAAATATTATTTTCAATTTTTGAAGATAATATCTATAAAGCCAAGAAATATAATTCCACAGTTTCCTTTAGCCAACTTCGAATTTCCAGAAAAGTTATTAACTCCAAACTTCCTCCATACCATGAAATTCGCGAAAAATGCAAGGAGTTAATTGAAAATGAAATCGGGTCATTGCTTGAAATTATTTGGCTGGATTTTGATTCTATATTATTAATACAAACAGGTACCAGCCCTGTCACTCTTGATCTTCTATGTGCCGATATAAGGTCAAAAGTTGAAGAATTATATACTGATAATAAATCTTTGCCAGTCTTATCCCTGGAATATGCAATAATATCATATCCACATGACGGGAGTTCAACAACTGATTTAATTAACAACCTGAGGCATAAGTTAGTGAAAGAATATTAAGTAGTTACTATGGAAAAAATTAAACAAAACAAAAGTATTTTAATTGTTGATGATAACAAATCAATCCTTGAAGTATTAGACTGCAGTCTAGATGAAAAAGGATTTAAAACATATACAGCTCTAAATGCAGAAGCAGCCCTGAAACTTTGTCCAAAATATAATTTAGAATATGCGTTAATTGACGTTCGTCTCCCCGGGTTAAATGGAATAGAATTAAGTAAAAAAATAGTGGAGTTTTACCCTGAGATAATAATAATTTTAATGACCGGTTATCCTGATATTAATACAGTTTTAAATGCCTTACGGGCACGGGTATATGATTATCTGATAAAACCCTTTAAAATTGAACAGGTTTTAAAAATTATTAATCAGGCTCATCGGGAAAAATCACTTATTAAAATAAATAAAGAAAGAAATAATCAGATAAAGTTAATGCAACAGGAAATTGTTGATCTTAGGAAAAAAAACGACGAATTAACAAAATTAATTGACGAAAAAAGAGATATGATTATTCAAAACAAAGATTTGAAAAAATTAGCACATAATTCTTATAACAGGCAACAAAAAGATTATCCATTTAATGTGGAGGATTAAAAAATATACTCAACAACAAAATTGTTTGCTATTATTTATTGATATGATTATGTTTAAACAAGTATTTTTTAAACTGGAGAGATAAATGAGACGACTCTTAATAGTCGATGATGACTTTAGTATTCGTACAATTTTACAAGAAGCAGTATCTTCAAAAGAAAATAAAATAAAAGCTGTAGAAAGTGGAGAAGCCGCTTTAAATAAGTTAAAAAATGAAGAGTTTGATCTTGTTATTTCCGATCTTATGATGGATGGAATGAGTGGCATAGAATTAATGGAAAATGTAAAGAAGACAAATCCTGAAATCGGTTTTCTTATCATCACCGCTTATGGTACTATCAAGACAGCAGTTGACGCACTTCAAAAAGGCGCATTTGATTTTATAACAAAACCCTTTTCCATATCTCACATTAAATCCAGAGTTGATCGCTTTTTTGAATTTCAAGGTTTAAAACAGGAAAATAAAAATTTAAAAAGAAAATTGTCCCAGGACAATACATTCAACAAACTTGTTGGACAAAGTCAGGCAATGAGAACCATCTATCATCAAATAGATGTTGTTGCCAATAGCGACGCACCGGTTTTTATTCAAGGTGAAAGTGGAACCGGAAAAGAACTAATAGCCCAGGCTGTTCATGAAAATAGTAGTCGGTTTGATCAACCATTTTTAAAGGTAAACTGTCCGGCGATTCCGGAAACTTTATTTGAAAGTACTTTATTTGGACATGAAAAAGGCTCTTTCACAAATGCAATCAAAACCTATAAAGGATTATTTGAGGAGGCTCACGGCGGTACTCTCCTGCTCGATGAAATTAGTGAAATGCCAACTTCAATGCAGGCCAAACTTTTACGCGTTCTTCAGGAAGAAAAAATTACAAGAGTTGGTAGCACTAAAGAAATTTCAATTGATGTTAGGATCATAGCAACATCAAATCAAAATATTAATAAAATGATTGAAAATGAAAATTTCCGATCAGATCTCTTTTTCCGTCTAAATGTATTTCCTATCAATGTACCCAATTTACGTTCCAGACCTGATGATATTCAGGTACTTATTGAACATTTTCTTAAAAAATTCCAAACCAAATATAACTATACAAAAAAGATAGTTAAGAAAGAAACGCTTGACCTGCTTTGTAATAAAAAATGGCCTGGCAATGTTCGTCAGTTAGAAAATTTGATAGAAAGGGCGATCTTATATTCCGGAAAAGAAACCTATATTACTTTGGAACATTTTTCCTTTCAGGCTGATCCTTTGCAACCGCAAAATGATTCTACTAATATACCCCTTGGAACAATTGCAGAAATGGAAAAACAATTAATTTTCCAAACCCTAAAAAAAACAAACAACAACCGAACAAAAGCAGCCAAATTGCTTGATATAAGTGTCCGTACACTTCGAAATAAATTGCATCAATATAACGATGACTCTGATAATATTCCTGAAGATTCAGAAGACTAAATATTTATTTTAAACTTGCACATTATTGATCTGAAAAATGTTTGGCACACCCACAATAACAGGCAGTTAACACAAGTAATAAACATTTATTAATACAGTTAATTATCCTCGAACTTTCTTTATACTCTAATCTATTAATAAACAAAATCGGACATTTTCGCCTCTTAATTGGAAATAATTTCCATGAATACCTGTCGTTAGGGTAAATATTTAAAATATTAGACAAGTCGTGCCCTGCTTCTTATTCATTAATTTTCATAATCTTAAAACATAATTACATCAAAAATAATATCCATTTCTTTCTAAAATTCTTCCTTTGGCATAGCAATTGAAATTTTATGGCCTGAGTTGAAAGGATGAGAAAAAATGGAAATTACAATTTTTAAAAACAAGACATCAAATTTATTATACAAATCACTGCAAGTTTACAATAAGCAACACAAGGCAATATCTAAAAATGTAGCAAATGTAAACAATCCATTTTATAAACGGACAAAAACTGATTTTTCTGATCTGTTAGTATCCGAAACAGAAAAGCAAAAATTAAAAAGTACTGACACTAGACATATCCTGAAACCTAATTACAATACTGATGATATTTTTTCTGATAAAAAAACGGAGAAAGTAGATATTACAAATGAAATGACAGAATTAGCAGAAAATCAGATCAGACATGAATTTGCCACTAAAAGATATAACGGCTTTTTTAATGCAATCAGTACTGCCATTAGAGGCAGAAACCAATAAAGGAGAAAAAGAAATGAACTCAGAAGGAATTTTTTCTTCATTTAAAGTAACTTTAACTGGTTTAATGACCCAAATTAAAAAGTTAGACACAATTTCCCAGAATGTTGCAAATGCTGATCGGGCACCGGATAAAGCTGGTAATATTTATCATAAAAAAATTGTTTTGGATCATAATGTCAAGAAAAATTCAGTTGGTTTTGATGATGAAATGGTAACGAGTATGAAACGATCCAGAAAACAGCATCTTCAAAGAAATGAAGATACAGCACTGAATAAAAAGAGAAATGATGCAAAAATTGAAGTAATTGAAATAGAAGGTGAAAAACAAGTATATAACCCTTTACATCCACGAGCAGATAAAAATGGATATGTAAATATGCCAAATGTAAATATGGTAGAAGAAATGGTTGATTTAATGTCTGCCAGTAGAGCTTATGAAGCAAATTTGAGTGTTATGCAGGCAGCCAAACAAATGGCAAAAAAGACTTTAAAAATATAGGAATTTATTAATGAAAATTTTTTCAACCCTACAAAACACAAATTCTAATAATTCCCTATACACAGAGCAATTTAAAACAGGTAATCCAAATTCAGGTCATAATATTTTATCTAAAAAAAATCCTTACAAAAACACAACTCATCGTGAAAAAATACTTTCTAATCCCGAGATGACCTCTCTTCATGGATTGTTTGGTTCAGATGTTCCAAAAGAACAAAATCTGTATGGACACAAAATTCAACATATTTTCAAAGGTCAATTCATTGACCTGAAAGGATAGGACAGAAATGACAAGTATAAATAATATTTCCATGATAAATAAAATTAATGACATAAAACAGGCAAATTCTTCGGAAAAGGCACAATCCACTGATAAAAAATCAGTTGACTTTGCAGGTACAATTAAAAAATTTCTCTATGCTGTTAATACCAAACAAGCTGAATCTTCCAAAGAATTATCACGTGTTATTAAAGGAGAATCAGATAATTTAACAGAAGCCATGGTGAAATCCGAGGAAGCACATCTTAGTTTTCAACTTATGTTGGAAATTCGAAACAAAGTCCTTGATTCATACAAAGAAATTAAAAGAATTCAAGTTTAGAAAACCGGTAACAATATTCATGGATAGAATATTATATGAACAAATTTTTTACTCAAATAGTTAATTTAATGCGCCGTTATACAATGGCGCAAAGAATTATCATCATATTGGTATTTATTGGGATTGTATCTTCTATAATATCAATGGTAATGTGGGCAAACCGTCCTGTATATGAAATATTAGGTACTGGCCTTGATCCTGAGTCAGCAGGAAAAATTATCTCCGAACTCAAAAATCAAAAAATTAAATATCGAATATCAAATAATGGTAGAACTATTGAAGTCCCATCTGAAAATAGTGAAGAATTAAAATTAATGATTTTTGAAAAGGGATATGCGGGTCACAAAATTCTTGGATATGAATTATTTGACCGGGAAAAAATAGGCATGACAACTTTCCAACAACGTCTGAATTTTAAAAGAGCGCTGGAAGGAGAATTAACCAAGACTATTAATTTATTTCATTCTATAAAAACCTCACGTGTACATATTGTTTTGCCTGAGAAAAAATTATTTGAAAATTCAAATAATGGAAGCGCCTCCGTTGTTCTGACCATGGAAAGAGGGAAAAAAATAAGCAAGGAACAAGCTGAAACAATCTCAAGATTAGTAGCAGGAAGCGTTGAAGGAATAGACATTAACGCAATTGCCATTATGGATTCCGAAGGAAATACTCTGATTGGAAAAACAGAGGATGAAAAAGGAACAATGGGAGATCAATATGATATTGAAAGGCGGAAAAAACTTGAATATGAGCGTGATGTAAAAAATCTTGTTGAAACCATTGTTGGTAAAAATAATGCCATTGTCACTGTAGATCCAATTTTGAATTGGGACAAAACAGAAGAAACCACAATAGAAACAAATCCAGATAATATTGTTCCTGTCAGTGAAGAACAACTTTCCCAAACAACAAGAAATAAAGATACTACTAATAATATTAATGAAGAACAAATAAAAGAAAATATACTGACAAATTATGAAATTCCAAAAACGACCAGACATTTCATTTCAAGTGTTGGTGGAGTTAAAAGAATTTCTGTTTCTGTTTCTGTAAATTATAAAAAAAGTAATGTGAGTAAAAATAACACTTCCCCTACTGTTGAATTTAAGCCCAGATCTCAAAATGAATTAGATGCAATAAAACGACAGGTTGAAGCTGCTGTTGGATTTAATGCAGCAAGAGGAGATCGGGTAGAAGTTGACCAATTCTATTTTGACAGAACTAATCAGGAAGAAGAATTGGCCAGTTATGAAAATGCTGAAAAAGAAGAAATGATATCCAATTTAATAAATAAAGGGATAATCGCACTTAGTATTATGTTTGCCTTTTTTGTTATTCGAAAACTAATAAAGAATTCAGAAACTGTTTTTCGAATTGCAGCCGGTGAAAAAATCCCAGAATTGGAGGGTGATGAGGATGTTGGAGCTGCTCTTGGAAGTGGAGAAGCGATTGGATTGCTTGAAGGTGAAAGCGAAATAGATGAATCAATGATGTTACCAGAACCAGTACCAGAAAAAGAAGTATCAGCCGATATATTTATCAAAAAATTGTCACCTCAGGCCAGGGCAAAACTAAAAGCCAAAGAAAAAATGACCGAAGAAATAACCAAATTTGCCAAAGAAAACCCAGATCAGGCTGCAACAATATTACGATCACTAATTAGTAAAAAATAGAAAATAATATTATGGAAAATGAAAATAAAGTACAGGAATTACCAGGAATAAAACAAGCAGCATTGGTTATCGTTGCTATGGGATCAGAAGCAGCCTCTATTGTAATGAAAAGTTTTTCTGATTCAGAAATCGAGAAACTAACTGTCCAAATTGCCCAATTAAAAGATATTTCTGCAGAACAAATTAATGATACCATTGATGAATATTACCAGGCTATGCAAGCCAGTGATTATATTGTTGCCGGTGGTTTGGATTATGCCAGAGAAGTTTTGGAAGCTGCTTACGGACATAAAAAGGCAGAAGAGATACTTCAAAAGGTAGAAGCTACAACCGAAGTAAGTGCTTTTTATCTTCTTCAAACTGTAGATGATAGACAATTACTCAATTTTTTACAAAATGAGCATCCTCAAACAACCGCCCTGATTTTGGCAAATCTAAAAGCACCACAGGCAGCTGCAATTCTTTCTGAACTACCGGAATCACAGCAGGCCGAAATTGCCTATAGATTAGCAACAATGGAAAAAACTTCCCCTGAACTTATTAGAGAAATTGAATTGGCATTAAGAGATCAGATAGGTTCAGTATTTGGAGGAGAAATGAGTACGACAGGTGGTCCGGAAGCTGTAGCCGAGATATTAAATTCAACAAGTCGTTCGGCTGAAAAAAATATTTTGACAAGTCTCAAAGAAAGAGATCCAAAAATGGCTGAAGAAGTTACCAACCTTATGTTTATGTTTGAAGATATCTATAAATTATCAGATGCTACTATTCAAAGAATTGTACGGGAAGTTGAATCCAAGACACTTGCAATGGCACTTAAAGCCACAACTCCGGAATTAAAAGAAAAAGTACTCAGGAATATGTCAGAAAGAGCTGCTGAAATGCTCAAAGACGAGTTACAATTCCTTGGACCTGTCAGGGTAAAAGAAGTAGAAAATTCACAAAAAATGATAATAGATGTTGTTAGAGAACTTGAAGATTCCGGTGAAATTAGCCTAAAAACAACTGATGAAGAAGAAATAATTGAATGACACAGTTAAAAATAAGGTTAGCTAAAAAAAAAATAAAAGGACTTTATTCTGATAAACATTTAACAGAAAATTCACAAATTAAATTCCAAAATGACCAAAATAACAATACCAGGCTATCACCTCTAAATGCTACAAGAGAAGTTGTCACTCTAAAAAATAAAATCAAAATTCTTGAAAATGAATTGCAGCAATCCCGTGAAGAAGCATTTGAAGCAGGAATCATTGAAGGAAAAAAGATTGTTGAAAAAAATGCTGAACAAAAAATTAATCAAATCTCAGCAGAATTTAAAAATACTACATTAAATCTTGAAAAGAAATTTAGAGAATCAATTGATAATTTTAATAAACCAATTGTAAAGCTGGCTGGAACAATTGCAAAAAAAATCCTTGAAAGAGAATTAAAATATGAAGACGATTATAATGAATTTTTAATTGAACAAATAAATCATTATATAAGTGAACTTTCTCAAAAAAACCAATTAACTATATATATTTCACCAGAACAGTTTGAATGGATATCCTCTCCGGAAACTATGGATAAAATTAAATTATCTGCAAAAACTAATTTAGAACTAATAAAAGATCATTCTCTCAAACCCGGAGAATGTCTTTTGGAAACTGAAGAATTAATTCTTGAAGGTGTATTAGATAAACATCTGAAAAAAATCGAAACTCAATTAATTTTAAAATAAATATGTCTGATGATTTTAACATAGATTTTGATAAATATTACAAAATTGCAACTTCGGTTGATACAAAACAACTGTTCGGTAAAGTGTCTCACGTTGTCGGTATGATCATTGAAGCGAGTATACCAAGAGGAACATTAGGTGAACTTTGCAAAATTGAAACAGTTAATGGCTCTTTTATCAGAGCTGAAATTGTCGGTTTTAACAATAATAAAGTTTTATTAATGCCTCTTGATGAAACAGTTGGCATTTCCCCTGGAAGTAAAGTTAGTAAAAGTCCTCAGCCATTATCTGTTCCGGTCGGTTATAGTCTGTTAGGAAGAATTCTGGATGCACTTGGAAATCCAATTGATGGAAAAGGACCAATCAAAGAAACCCAAAGTAAAGCAGTTTATAACAACCCTCCAACTCCTTTAGAGAGAAAGAGAATATCCCAGCCTTTAGCAACAGGAATCAGGGCTATTGATGGATTAGTAACTCTTGGAAAAGGACAGAGAATAGGCATTTTTGCAGGTAGTGGAGTAGGTAAAAGTGTATTACTGGGAATGATGTCAAAATACACAAATGCCGAAGTAAATGTAATTGCTCTTGTTGGTGAGCGAGGACGCGAAGTTAGGGAATTCATTGAACGTGATCTTGGCCCAGAAGGATTAAAGCGTTCTGTAGTGATCGTAGCCACCTCAGATCAGGCTGCTATGGTACGTGTTAAAGGGGCGCTGGTAGCAACAACCATCGCTGAATATTTTCGGGATCAGGGTAAAGATGTAATGCTTATGATGGATTCTTTGACCAGAGTAGCAATGGCTCAGCGTGAAATCGGACTTGCTGCCGGAGAACCGCCAACTACAAAAGGTTACACACCTTCTGTTTTTGCACTTTTACCAAGATTACTTGAAAGAGCAGGTACTGATAAAAACGGCTCTATTACCGGACTTTATACAGTACTTGTAGAAAGCGATGATATGGATGAGCCAATTGCAGATGCTGCCAGATCAATCCTGGATGGCCATATTTTACTTTCTCGCAAGATCGCGACAAAAGGCCATTATCCGGCTATTGATGTTCTCGAAAGTGTAAGTCGATTAAGAACAGAAGTAACATCAAAAGACCAGATTAAAAAATCCCAGCAAGTACTTGCAATGATGGCAAATTATCGTGAATCAGAAGATCTTATCAATATTGGCGCATATACAAAAGGCAGTAGTGCTAAAGTAGATCAGGCAATCAAAAATATTGACAGTATTAATTCCTTTTTAAAACAAGGTATGGAAGAATCTTCAAGTTTTGACAACACTCTGAGTGCTTTAAACACCTTAATAACCAAGGCTGAAAAATAATGCCAAAATCATTTAAATTTCCACTCCAAAAGGTTCTGGAATATAGACAAAAGGCTGAAGATTTGAAGGCAATAAATCTTCAAAAATCAAAAAATATTCTCATAGAAAAACAGAATCAACATAATTCACTTGTACAACAAAAAAATCAAGCTTTGGATCAGGATAAATTAGAAAAAAGTCAACAGATTAGTATTGTCGCTTTAAAAATTTCGAAAGATTACATTTCACAAATTAGTGATAACATTGATAAAAAAAAGGAAGAAATAAAAATATCTGACAAAAATGTTGATAAAGATCGAAAAATTTTACTTAAAGCCACCAAAGAAAAAAAAATTGTTGAGAATCTACGTGAAAGAAAATTCGTCGATTATACTATTGAAAACCGAAGAAATGTAATGAAAATTGAAAGTGAAATAGCACTTAGAATGTTAAATAACAAGCAAAAGATCAGGATAAAAAAATGAAAAATATTATTTGGATATTAGTCGGATTTAGTCTTTTTGCAGGATTAGTGGCGATTATTTTTGTGATTTTGAATGTTATTGATCCAATAGAACAAGATCAGAATATTCCACAGGGCAAAGCTCAAAATGACAGCATTTTAGTTTCTGATGCTGCAACTGATACTACAGATATGGTTGATTCATTAATGATTATTCCAAAAATAACTATCGAAGATAGTTTGAGAGAAGAAATTAGAATTCGGGATAGTATCCTGGTGTCTAAACAATCACTTATTGATAGTATGTCACAAGTCCTGGCAGTTAAAACCTCTACTATTAAACAAGATAAAAATCAGATAGAATTATTAAAAAAACAAATCCTAAAGGATGTTGACCAGCAAAAAGCAATCAAGGAATTGGCTAAAACTTATGAAGGCATAAAGACATCTAAACTGTCGCCAATTTTAAAAAATCTTGATGATGTTACAATTATGAATTTATATCGAAATATGAGTAGCAGAACCAGGAAAAATATTATAACAGCTTTACCTGATGTACGAGCAGCTCTAATCACCAAAAAATTAGCCGGAAAATAACCAAATCATTTCAGTAACAGCATTGAACCGGTTGTAACATTGTTCTTTATCCTAACTTTATAAAAATAAATACCAGCACTTACATCTTTCCCAAAATTATCTGCTCCATTCCAGGGAAAATTATATTCACCTGATATTTTTCTGTTGTTTAGGGTATAGATTAATTGTCCGAAAATATTATAAATGTCAATTGTTAATAATGCAGGTTCCGATACTTTTAGCGGGATCATGGTAGAAGAATTAAAAGGGTTGGGATAATTTTTCCCAACAAGAATAAAATCTTCAGGCTGTCGATCAACACCAGCAGTTTTTAATTCAAAATTCATTTTTGAAATATTTACTCCACCCTGAATGAATTTCAACTTGATTTCAGAATTTCCTTCAGAAAGGTAAATGTCATTAATTTTCTTATTAGTCCAACTTTGCCATCCTCCTGTTGATGAAATATCAATAATATCAGTAATGGCTAAACCGTTTTGAAATAATTGTATTTTCCCACCATCCTGGGCTGCAATACGTAAGGTAATGTCATAGTTTCCCTGGTGATTCACATTGACTGTATAATTTTGCCATTCATCATCTTCAGTCCAGCCAATATTATATCCGTTACTTAACGGGTCATTACATTTTTCGATATCAACTCCATCATTCCTGTATTCATATCCCCTATTCCATGGAAAATTTCCTTCCCAATGTGGTCTGTAATAATCATTATCCAGATAAGCAAATCCGTTTCCACCAATATCATAATCTACTGCAAATATTTCTCCCGGAATAGAATGCTCTTTTACAGGATAGTTGGAAGATAGAAAATCTTTGTCAAGATAACCTGGAGTAACTCCCGGATTAACTTTGCATTTTTCAGTTTTTAGGTTTTCAGCAAATTCCATCAGGATAGTATAAGCTTCTGAAGGAGTAGGATTACCATTCTGAATTATTTCCCAGTCTTCTGGCAAACTTGCTGAATAATGGGAGGTAATGGCGGCAAATTTTTTATGAGTCCAGTTACACCAACCAATATTATTATTTTCCGCCAACTCTGCCATTTCCGCAAACCAGTGATTGGAATTTTCTCCTGTTTCACCAAGCCAAAGCGGAACACCGGTTTTATTACGTAAATTTAAATAACTTTGTATAGATGCCTGATCATTTTCACTCCAGTATTTATGAAATGAGTAAACCATTTTTGTATCAAAAATTGGATCAAGATAAGAAAAATCCGAAGCATACCAGTTACCCTCGATAAAGATAATATGATTATTATCAACCTGGCGAATTTTACTACGAATTTGCATATAAAGAGTTCTTAAATCAAGTCCGTTATATCCCTCAGGCAAAACCGGCTCGTTTATCAAATCATAACCAATAATCCATTCTTCATCAGCATAACGCTCAGCAATTTCTTTCCATATATCTATAATTTTTATCTGATATTTTTCCTCTGTCCAAAGCCTGGCTGTACCATCACTATCACTAATATTGCCATGATTTTGTCCTCCCGGAGCACAGTGCATATCCAAAATCATATATAATCCGGCAGTTTTACACCACTCAAGACATTGATCAATAATTTCGTATCCATCATCAACAAAGATAGGTGATATTGTATCAGGGTCAAGAAATTTATAACTGAAAGGTAATCGGATATGATTATAACCCCAGTCAGCAATTTGCTGAATATCTTGTGCAGTGACATAATTTTTTAGATATTCGGCATAAAACTCTGCGGCTTTCTCTTCCCCAATTAATTCAACAATCCTGTTCCTGATAGATGTTGGAGAACCAGCCGGATCGCCAGGATGAAAATGTAACATATATCCTTCCGGAACCAGCCATCCACCAAGCCCGAGGCCTCGTAACATGATTTTGTTACCATCGTTATCCAGGATATCATGCCCGTTGATTGTAAAATGTCCAAAAAGAAAATTGTTGAGCATAATTATTAAAATCAATAAGCTTATTTTCCTTGTCATTTTACTCTTCTTCCTTTTCATAAACCCTTACATAATCTATTTCCATAAAAACCGGAAAAATCAAATCATCAACTCCCTGGGCTCCCCCCCAGGATCCACCAATTGCAATATTAAAAATCAGATGAAAATCTTTGAAAAACGGCCATTTTTCCCAACTATCATCTGTTTTTTCATAAGTAAAAATCAAGGAATCATCAACAAAATAATTTATCTGGGATTGCTCCCACTGGATTGAATAAACATGAAACTCTGTCATAGCGGTTTGTAAAAACATACTACCTGTTTTGTGAGTATTGTTTTTGTGATTATATGCATGACAATGAATCGAGGCAGAAACATGCCCCGGATTATGTCCAACATGTTCCATAATGTCTAATTCACCGTTATCAGGCCAACTTCCATTTCCCAGATTCCAATCGTCAGGCAACATCCAGAGAGCAGGCCAGGTTCCAATTCCCATTGGTAATTTCGCGCTAATATCAATCCTCTTATAACACCATCCATGGACTGAGTTGACTCTTGCTGAAGTATATTCACTCCCTTTATAATCTTCTTTAATTCCTTTTATTATTAGTTTTCCATCCTCTAAAAATGTATTATCTGTCCTGTCTGTGTAATACTGCAATTCACTATTTCCCCAGCCATGACCACCTGTTTCAAATCGCCAACTTGTCATATCAAGAGAATCTGCTTCAAATTCATCATGCCATACTAAATTCCAACCTTCCAGATCATAATTAATTTCATTTTCACCTTCTACATCTTTAGTTTTTGAAGATTCGGTTGGATTACAATAACTCAATAAAATCATTATCAATATAATAATTGTTTTTCGTAACCTATTCATAATATCCTTTTTTTTAAATGTATTTACCGGAAAATTTCTATTAACAAAGCAATATTACCTATCACAAAATCGATACTTTCCCATTATTAAATCTAATCACTTATTCAAGGTAAATTTTGCGGTAACAACATCATTGGAATTTGTTCCAACCATTATTTCAAATTCTCCAGGTTCACAAACTTTTTCATATTTATCATTGTAATAAAATAAATCATGCTTGCTGATTTCAAATTCAACAGTCCTAGTTTCCCCGGCTTTGATCATAACTTTCTGAAATCCTTTTAATTCTTTTATCGGCCTTGCGATTTTTGCAACTAAATCATGAATATATAATTGCACTACTTCTTCACCATCAATTTTGCTATTATTTGTAACATCAATATTTATTTTTAAAATATCATCCATTCTCATTTCCGACTTGTCAATCTTCATGTTTGAATATTCAAAATTGCTATAACTGAGTCCAAAACCAAAAGGATACTGCGGTTTGTTTGATCCATCAATATATTTTGAAAGGTATGGCCAATCAGTATTATTATCAGGACGTCCTGTACTTAATTGATTGTAGTAAATTGGGATTTGTCCAACAGTTCTTGGGAAGGTCATTGGCAATTTCCCTGATGGATTATAATCACCTAATAATACGGAGGCAATTGCATCTCCAGCCATATGACCGGCAAACCAGGTTTCCAAGATTGCATCTGCATTTTCAGCAGTCCATGGAATTGTCAGAGGTCTTCCGTTCATTAGCACAACAATCAGTGGTTTTCCTGTTTTTTTCAATTCCATTAATAATTCTTTCTGCACTCCAGGCAGATCGATATTCATTCTGGAACTTGCTTCACCAGACATATGTCTGGTTTCTCCCACAACTGCTATTACAACATCAGCCTTTTTTGCAGTTTTTATAGCCTTTGCAAATCCTGATTTATTTTCATCTAAATCTATTTTCAAATCATATCTGGTTCGCTCTTTACCGTAAATTTCACATCCTTTAGCATAAAAGATTTTTGTATTTTTTGATAGATTTCTTTCCATGCTTTCGTAAACTGAAACTGCTTTTTCATCTCCAGCTTGACAACTCCAGCCACCAATACCAGCATCTGTATCTTTTACAAGAGGACCAATTAAAGCAATGGATTTTATATTTTTTGATAATGGCAAAATTGATTTTTCATTTTTTAACAGAACTAATGATTTTTTGGCAACATCTAAAGATGCTTTTTTATGCTCATCTGCCAACAATGTTTTTTTCTGACGTTCTTCATTGCAATATCTATAAGGATCATCAAAAAGACCGAGTTTAAATTTGGCTCTTAAAATCCTTCGAACAGAATCGTTAATTTTTTCTTCTTTAACTTTTCCTTCTATTACCAATTCCTTAAGATGTTTAAAATATGCAAGACTTTCCATATCCATATCAGTTGAACCATTTGCACCAATCTCTGCAGTTTGTTTCAGATCTTTTGCAGTACCATGAACTTGTAATTCCCCGATTGATCCCCAGTCAGATACCATAAAACCATCCCATCCCCATTTATCATGAAGTATATCATTTACTAAAAATTGATTGCCTGTTGCAGGTATTCCGTTTAATGTATGAAAACCATTCATAAATGTTAATGCTCCAGCATCAACACAGGCTTTAAATGGTGGAAGATAAATATTGTATAGAGTATTCATAGAAACTTCTACACTATTATATTCACGTCCGGCGGTAGGTGCACCATAAGCAGCAAAATGTTTTGCACAGGCAGCGATAGTATTATTGGCGCTCAAATCATTACCCTGATAACCTTTGATTTTTGCTTTGGCAATCTGAGAACCAAGATAAGGGTCTTCTCCCCCTCCTTCCATAACCCGACCCCAGCGTGGATCACGGGAAATATCAACCATCGGACTAAAAGTCCAGTTCAGCCCGGCTGCTGAAGCTTCAATAGCCGCTATACGTTCGGCTTTTTCAATGGCTTGCATATCCCAGGTTGATGATAATCCCAGGGGAATCGGAAACATCGTTTTATACCCGTGAATAACATCAACTCCAAAAATCAGAGGGATACCAAGCCGACTTTCCAAAGCCAATTCCTGAGCTGCCCGAATATTTTTTACATAATTGACATTGAGCATGGAACCAACAAGACCTTTTCTGATATCATCATATCTGGCTTCATTTCTATTGTCTTTAGGTTTTGGACCGGTCAGATCCCAACTGTTACTATATTGATTCATTTGCCCAATTTTTTCATCTAACGTCATTTTATTAAGTAAATTATTTATTTTATTTTCAATTTTATTATCTTTATTATTCAAAGGTTCAGATACCAAAATAGCACATGATAAAGCCATTACAAATATCAGTTTTTTTATGATTTTCAACACTTCCATTCTACTACTGCTCCTATAAAATATTCTTACTTATATTTTCATCTAATTTTAAAATTAACTTTAACTGTAATAAACCATCAAAGTTCAGACCAAAAAAAAGAATTAATCAAATTCAAGGGAAACCAGCAATATTCCTTCAAATTTCTTTATTAAAATGATAAAATTTATTTATCATTTTTATAAGTAAACTCCTTAATAAAGGATGCAAAAAAATAAAAAATCCCCGATTAAATTAATTATAATAACTGAAATCATGCTCTATAATGATTATTAATTAACCTTGAACAGATTAAATTTTACTCCACAAAAAAATATTGGCATTAAATATGCGTTTTACTATATTTTTATTTTTATGAAAATTTTTAGATTAAAATTTAAACCATCACTAAAAGGAGTGAGAATGAACATTGTTGAAAAACTATCAGTCAAAGAAAAGATTGGATATGGTCTTGGGGACACCGCGTCAAATCTATATTTCCAGATGTATATCAATTTTTTATTATTTTTCTATACAGACGTTTTTGGTATTCCGGCAGCAGTAGCAGGAACTATGTTTATGCTTACAAGATTCTGGGATGCAGTTAATGATCCAATGATGGGAATTATTGCTGATAGAACCAACACAAAACATGGAAAATTTCGTCCTTATTTACTTTGGATAATGTTTCCTATGGCAATTATTGGTGTTTTGATGTTTACCACTCCAAACCTCAGTGTTGGAGGTAAAATTATTTATGCCTATGTTACTTACATTTTAATGATGATGGCATACACTGCTATCAATATTCCTTACTCAGCATTAATGGGTGTTCTTTCACCTTCATCAGCAGAAAGAACCAGTGCATCTACTTATCGTTTTGTTTTAGCCTTTGCAGGTGCTTTTATTATTCAGGGTGCAACATTGCCTTTGGTTAATTATTTTGGAAAAGGTGATCAGGCTATTGGTTTTCCAATAACAATGGGTATTTTTGGACTACTGGCAATGGGAATGTTCTTTATCACTTTCAAGACAACAAAAGAACGTGTTCAACCATCACCAAAACAAAAAACTTCTCTGAAAAATGATCTCAAAGACTTAATGGGAAACAAACCATGGATGATCCTATTGGTTATGGGAATTTTCACCTTGGGTTATGTTATTATTCGAATGGGTACGATTATGTACTATTTCAAATATTATCTCGGAAATGAATTATTGGCCGGGACATTTATGATGGCAGGAACAGTTGCTGTAATCGCCGGTACTGCCTGTACTCAATATTTATCCAAACTTTTAGGAAAGAAAAAATTATATCTGATTGCTATGGGGCTTTCAACTATTTTAACAATGGTTTTCTTTTATATCCCAAAAGATCAAATCGTAATGATTTTTGCTGTTCATATTTTAATCTCACTGGTAATGGCACCACAAGCTCCATTAATTTGGGCTATGTATGCAGATACAGCAGATTATTCAGAATGGAAAAATGGAAGAAGAGCAACAGGACTTGTATTTTCGGCAGCAACTTTTTCTCAGAAATTCGGAATGGCTATCGGTGGCGGACTAGCCGGTTGGTTATTATCAATTTTCAATTTTGAACCAAACACAGTCCAAAGTCCGGAAACAATTACAGGTATCAAATTAATGATGAGTTATATCCCTGCCGGTGCAACTGTGGTTGCAGTAATTGCTGCATTATTCTATCCACTGGATGATAAAACAATGGAAAATATTGAAAAAGATTTACAAGAAAGAAATGCTGGATAAATATTCACATCTTCTCCATTATGTTTTGTGTGTAAATTTGTAAATTGGAAAAAAAATGAAAAAATTTATATCCATTTTAACATTATGTCTGATGATTTTAATATCATGTGATACAAATATAACTCACAAAGTTGAAGTAAAAAAAACAGAATCAGGGTTCCAACTTTATCGAGATGGCAAACCAATGTACATTAAAGGTGCAGGGATAGAAAGCCATTACGATGTATTAGCAGAATCTGGTGGAAATTCTATCCGTACATGGGGTGTTGATAGTTGGGATGAAGTTTTTGCAATGGCAGAAAAATATGATCTAACTGTCAATGCCGGGCTATGGCTGGAACAGGAGAGACAGGGATTTGATTACAGTGATAGTGTCGCAGTAAAAAAACAGTTTGAAAGATTCAAAAAGTATATTCTTAAATATAAAGATCACCCAAATTTATTAATGTGGGGTGTGGGAAATGAAATGAATCTTTTCTATGAAAATTTTGCTGTATGGGATGCTGTAGAGGAAATTGCAAAATTTATTCATGAAGTTGATGGAAATCATCCTACTATGACAGCAACAGCATTTATAGAAAAAAGAGAAGCGGATTTAATAAAAACTAAATGTCCAAATATTGACATACTTTGTATCAATGCCTATGCAGGTTTGCCTGTGGTTGCAGATTGGTTAGATGACTTTGGTTGGGAAAAGCCCTATATTCTGGGTGAATGGGGAACTTTTGGCCACTGGGAAGTGGGCAAAACCAGCTGGCAAGAGCCAATAGAGTTCACCAGTAAAGAAAAAGCCGATTTATATATGAGAGAATATCAGGAATACCTGTTGCCGAACTCAAATTGTCTGGGAGGATATGTATTTTTCTGGGGAGCAAAACAGGAAAGAACACCAACCTGGTATGGAATATTTTTGGCTGATGGAGCAAAAACCCAGGCTGTTGATGTAATGCATTTTTTATGGAAAGATGAATGGCCGGCAGATCTCTCGCCAATTATGGATTCTCTTAGAATTGATAATAAAAGTGCTCAATCCAATATTATAGTTGAGCCAAATTCAAAGCACGAAGCAAAAGCTTGGGTCAGGGATCTTGAAAGGGGTTCATTAACATATAAATGGGAAATATTAGAAGAAACTACTGATAAGCGTGTTGGTGGAGATGAAGAAGCAAAACCGCCTGTAGCAAAATATAAAATTTTAGAACAAAAAAATAATTCATTAATTTTTAATGCACCAAAAAATAAGGGTGCCTATCGACTTTTTGTTTATGTATACGACAATGCAGGAAATGGATCTCATGCAAACATCCCATTTCTTGTAAAATAGACTTTGATATTGAAATTTTAAAATAACCGATTATTAGAGGACGGAATATAAGCCAAAGAATAAATAAACATAATTAGAAAAAATTCCTGGTGTACTTCCTGGCGTATTTAATAAGCAAACTATCAAAATCCAATGACAATACCAGAAACCAAATAAGGGAAATATATGACACAAAAGAGTATTCATATTGGCAACAATATTCAAAAAAGAGATCAAAATAAAGTTAATGGTGAGATCGTTACCATCAGGAATAAAGAATATTTTAAAATTTCAAATTATGGCTCAATGCAGCCATTTTTCATGAGCATTGTAAGCGACTCTGATCTATGGATGTTTATTTCAAGTAATGGAGCCTTATCAGCAGGAAGAAAAAATCCGGACAATGCACTTTTCCCCTATTACACTGATGACAAAATTCATGATTCACAGGAAATTACCGGAAATAAAACAATTATTATTGCAAACAAAAAAGATAAACATTATTTATGGGAACCTTTTTCTTCCAAATACCAGGGTGTTTACAATATTGAGAAAAATATTTATAAAAATAAAATAGGAAACAGTATCATTTTTGAAGAGATAAACTTTGAACTGGGTTTAACTTTTCAATATGAATGGCACAATTGTGACCAGTTTGGATTTGTTAAGAAATCACGGGTTATAAATAATGATTCAGATTCGGTTAATATAAATATTATCGACGGTATCCAAAATATCCTTCCATCCGGCATTGATCGAAAATTTCAATTAGAATTAAGTACATTGGTTGATGGTTACAAAAAAAACGAATTATTACCTGAATCTAATTTAGGTTTATATATGCTAAGTTCAGTTCCAACTGACAAAGCCGAACCAAGCGAGGCCTTAATAGCGACAACAGTCTGGTCAGCAGGTTTAGAAAAATCCAGAATCCTCCTATCCTCAACACAATTGGATGCTTTTCGTAATTGTCTGCCAATTAATCAGGAAATAGATATCAGGGCACGTCGGGGAGCCTATTTAATCCAATCAGAATTTCAATTGGAAGAAAATGCAAAAAAAGAATGGAAAATCATTGCTGATTTAAATAAAAATCAATCTGATGTGGCTTTATTAACCAAAATGATAAAAACCTCAGATAACCTGGATAAAGAGATTGAAAAAGCATTAGATGAAAGTTCTGAAAGTCTATTATTGAAAATTGCCAAAGCTGACGGTTGCCAGTTAACTAATGATACTTTGAATATTTTCAGACATTACTCAAATACACTTTTCAATATTATGCGTGGTGGAATTTTTGATGATAATTATCAAATAAACCGAAATGATTTTATTAACTTTATTAAGAAAGCCAACAAACAAACAGCAAAAAAATATAGCCCGATTTTAGAAAAATTGGCTAAGCAGGTATCTTTTTCAAAACTAATAGATTGTGCTTCTGAAGATGATCCAAATTATACAAGACTTTGCAACGAATATCTACCTCTGAGTTTTAGCCGTCGTCATGGCGATCCAAGCCGTCCATGGAATATATTTTCCATAGACATCAAAGATGAAAATGGAGATAAAATATTAAACTATCAAGGAAATTGGAGAGATATTTTTCAGAATTGGGAAGCACTGGCCCTATCATTTCCGGAATATATCGAAAACATGATTAGCAAATTTGTTAATGCTTCTACTGCTGACGGATACAATCCATATAGATTGATTCGGGATGGTTTTGACTGGGAAATAATAGATCCGGATGATCCCTGGGCATATATCGGCTATTGGGGAGATCATCAGATTATATATTTGCTTAAATTATTGGAAGTATCAGATAATTATCACCCGGGAAAACTAAAATCCCTGCTACATAAAGAAATTTTCACTTATGCCAATGTACCTTATAAAATCAAATCTTATGATAAAATAATTGAAGACCCATACAATACAGTAGATTATGATTTTGATCTCAATAATTTAATTGAAAAACGAGTTGAAAATATTGGTATTGACGGAAAATTCATTTTGGATGAAGATGACCAGGTTTATTATGTTAATCTAATGGAAAAATTGCTTGTTCCGATGCTGGTAAAATTTTCCAACTTTGTACCTGAAGCAGGAATCTGGATGAATACGCAGAGACCGGAATGGAATGATGCAAACAATGCTTTGGTTGGTAATGGAACTTCAATGGTAACATTATACTACCTGAGAAGATTTGTTAATTTCTTTACCAAATTCCTGAAGGATATTGATGTTGATAGTTTTAAACTTTCCGGAGAAGTTTTTGAATTGTTTAGCAATATTAATAATGGATTTAAAAAATACCAAAATTTACTAAAGGATTCCATCTCTGATAAAAATCGAAAAAAAATCACTGATACATTATCATCTGCCGGATCTGAACATAGAAATAAAATTTACAAAAATGGTTTCAGCGACAAAAAACAAAATTTATCACTTTCTGAATTAAAAGTATTTTTAAACCTTGGATTGAAATATATTGACCATTCCATCAAAGCCAATAAACGAAATGACAATTTATTTCATGCTTATAATCTGATCAAATTCAAAGACGATAAAATTAATATCAGGCATTTATATGAAATGCTTGAAGGCCAGGTTGCTGTTCTTAGTTCCGGTTATCCGGATTCCCATGAGATAAAAAAATTGCTAAAAGCTCTTCGTGAAAGTTCATTATACAGAGAAGATCAAAATAGCTATATTCTTTATCCAAACCGTCAACTTGCACGATTTACAGATAAAAATATCATTAGTCCCGAATTACTGAAAAAATCCAAAACTCTGTTAAAATTGATAAAGGAAAATGATAAAAGTATCGTTATAAAAGATGTTTCCGAAAATGTTCATTTTCATAGTGATTTTCGAAATGCCGGAATATTAAAAGAAAAATTGAAAGAACATTCCTCTTTTACAAATGATGAAATTGAAATTGTTCTGGAAATTTATGAATCAGTTTTTGATCATCAGTCCTTTACCGGTCGCTCAGGAACATTTTACAAATTTGAAGGTCTTGGAAGTATTTATTGGCATATGGTATCCAAACTATTACTTGCTGTTCAGGAAAATTATCATCACGCTCTAAAAACAGGTACAGACCAATCTCTAATCGATACTTTAAAATCCAAATATTACGAAATCAGGCAAGGAATTGGCAGCCATAAGAATCCCGAAAAGTATGGTGCTTTTCCTACAGATCCATATTCACACACTCCTGAACACTGTGGAGTTTTGCAACCGGGAATGACCGGACAGGTTAAAGAAGATTATATTTCACGATATGCTGAATTAGGTGTAATTGTTAATTATGGAAAAATCTCATTCATTCCTAACCTATTACATAAATCGGAATTTCTATCTAAACCCGGAAACTTCCAGTATTTTGATACTTGTGGAAACAAAAAATCCATGGAAATAAAACAAAATTGCCTGGCTTTTACAGTTGCACAGGTTCCGGTGATTTACCATCTGTCAAAGGAAGAAAAAATAATAATCTACTTTAATAACAATGATGTTAAGACAATTGAAGGAAAACAATTAAATGAAGAAATTTCTTCAATGATCTTTAACAGGAATTGTGAAATTAACAAAATTGAAGTTTTTATTCTTAACATGTAAAAATTAATACTTAGATCATGAATTTCTAAATATCAGTGAAATATAATTAAAGGAGAAATTATGTTATCAAAATCATTAACATTTATAATCTGTATTCTGTTGCTTTTTGTATTTAGTTGTGAAAAGGCTATACCTCTATCAAATTTAAAAATATCTGAGCAAATAATTGATACAAATTACCTTGGAGATAACTACGTGAAAAAGATTCAAACAAATGAAAAAAATAATTATGTACTGGATAACGGGCAGTTGCTTCTCGGTAATAAAAACATTCAGGCAATGTCATATTCCGGTTACAGAAAAGAAACCAGAGGTAAAGGACTTCCAAATATTAATGATTATTGTCCTACAATTGATGAACTAAAAGAAGATATGAGAATTCTAAGTGCAATGGGAATCAAACTTATTCGCACCTATGATACTCAGGAATATGATCATGCTCCGAGATTGGTTGAAGCGATTCATCAAATCAAACAAGAGGATAAAAATTTTGAAATGTATGTGATGCTAGGTGCCTGGATTCAATGTAAAGGTGCATATACTGATAAAGTCGATCATACTATTGAAGATGAAGAATTCAATATTTTAGAAATGAATACTGCCATCGAATTGGCCGCAAAATATCCTGATATTGTAAAAATTATTGCAGTCGGAAACGAAGCAATGGTTACATGGCAGGCTCATTGGGTAGATTCAAAAATAATTTTGAAATATGTTCGTTATGCAAAGGATGCAAAAACAAAGGCTGTGAATGGCTATTTATTACCAAAAGATGTACTCCTAACCTCATCTGACAATTTTGCTGTTTGGGGCGCCGAAGAAGGATATCGCAAAGAATCATTGACAGAATTAATCAAAGAAATTGACTTCATTTCTTTACATACATATCCATTCCATGATACCCATTATAATTCACATTTTTGGAAAATACCTGTAAAAGATCAGGACAAAACTGATGATGAAAAAGTAATTTACAGTATGGAAGGTGCATTTAATGATGCAATGTATCAAATCAATCTGGTTAAAAATTATATCAAAGAAATTGGAATCGTAAAACCTATCCATATCGGAGAAACCGGTTGGGCTACTATGGATGACCATTTTTATGCTACTCCTGGTTCCGGAGCTACGGATGAAATAAAAGACAAAATGTATTATGATGCTATCAACAAATGGTGCTTTGATAATAACTTTTCCTGTTTTTATTTTGAAGCTTTCAATGAACCATGGAAAGGTGGCAAACTTGGTAGCGAATCACATTTTGGGCTTTTCACAGTTGACGGAAAAGCAAAATATCCTCTATGGCATTTGGTCGATAATGGAACTTTTGATGGCCTTACAAGAGGTGGTAATAAAATTACAAAAACCTATAATGGTGATTATGAATTGTTACACCGGGATATGCTAATACCACCAACTCATAAAGAAGACTAAAACAAATAATACAATGAAAAATAATACTTTCAAACCGGGGAAATTAATGAACAAAAAAATATTATTAGTCTTTGTAATTGCAATAATTCTCAATTTGCACTTGCTTTCATGTACAGAAGCAACAAAATCAAAAAATGAAGAAGATAAACCAAAAACAATTGTAGAATTATTTGGACGTCCCCAAGTTGATGGAAACAAAATTGTAAATAAAAATGGTGAAGTAATGGCATTACGCGGGATGTCTCTTTTCTGGAGTCAATGGGGTGGTAAATATTTTAATAGTAACTGTATACAGTGGCTGAGAGATGATTGGAAATGTACTATAATCCGTGTGCCACTTGCTGTAGAATCAGGTGGATATCTGGAAAACCCTTTAGAAGAAACTACAAAAATTCGTGCTGCTGTTGATGCCTGTATTGATCTGGGTATTTATGTAATCATTGATTGGCACGATCACAATGCTCATCTACATACTGACAAGGCAAAACTATTTTTCAAGCAAATGGCAATTTTATATGGAGATTACCCCAATGTTATTTATGAAATTTACAATGAGCCGGAACAGGTTTCATGGACAGATGATGTAAAACCCTATGCAGAACAGATAATTGCAGAAATCAGAGCAATTGATCCTGACAATCTGATCATCGTTGGTTCTCCAATGTGGGCTCAGGATGTTGATGTTGCAACCCTCGACCCTATCGATGATCCTAACCTGGCTTATACCCTTCATTTTTATGCAGCTTCTCATAAACAATCTCTAAGAGATAAAGCAGCTGTGG
>JAOZSR010000076.1 GCA_029939575.1 Fidelibacterota bacterium | reverse complement strand
ATCCACAGAACCACTCACAACTGCATCCTCTAAAAGTGCAAGATTAACCAATGGATCCGGAGTGTTATCTCCCTCTGCAAATACAATTGATGACAATAAGAGCACAGTAACAACACTCAATACTAAACTCATTGTCGCTTTTCTTTTCATAATACTCCTCCTTTTAAAATTAATCACGTTTGCTCCTGTGATTGATTAATTTTAGTTTTGAAATTTAATTAAAAAATAACATCCACAATCGTTTGTGCAAAAAATACAAAACAATTTTCTCCCTGTCAAGTTTTTTTTTAATTATTAAGATAATTATGTACTTTATTTGAATTTTCGGCGAGGATTTTTTTAATTTTATTCAATGTAATTATTTATTACAATAATTGTTTTTTTGAGGATAATCAATGAATAGTTTAAAAATATTCATCATTAAATCATAAAATTTTAAATTTTTTTTGACAAATTAAATCCATGTCAAGATAACTAACATATAAATTACAGGCAGGTATTTTAAATATATCCGACTAATACAACTTGAATGAATATAATTAAATATGTTTAATAATTAAAATTAAGAGTATCCTATTAATTAGATAAAAAAAGGGAAGATATCTATACCAAAACAAACTAAAGGATTTTTGAAACACCAGACAAAAGTCTGGAACTAATTTAAGAAAAAAATATTAAAGATGGTGTTAGTTGGAAAATTTTCCAATAAAAACAAAGAATATCTTGACATAAATAAAACTATTCGTTATTTTTTGTAAACGTTTGTGCAAATTGAAAGGAAAATAGTGTCAAAGGTAAAAAAGATTGTAACTTTAAAAAGAATATCAGAAGAATGTGGAGTTTCAACCACAACGGTTTCACGTGTTCTTTCGGGACAAGCCACACAATATAGAATCAAGAAAGAGACCGAAAAGATTGTAAAAAAAATGGCAAAAAAGTTAAACTATGTGCCCAATCAGTTAGCACGTGGTTTACGCCTAAAACGAAGTTTCTCAATTGGTTTAGTTCTGCCTGATATTGCAAATCCCTTTTTTGCCACAATCGCAAAAAATATAAGTATTGAAGCTCATAAATTAGGTTATTCTCTACTCTTGTCTGATAGTCAGGATGATACAAAGATTGAGATAAACTCCATTAACTATATGAAAAATCGGGTTGTTGATGGGTTTATCGTTTGTCCTGTAGGGCAGCAGTTTGACCATTTTTTAAACTTTTTTGATCAGGGTGAAAAAATGGTTATTGTTGACAGATATTTTCCTGATCTCAACTGCCCAAGTATTATTTCAGATAATTATAAAGGTGTTATTGAGGGAATTGACTATTTTATTGAAAATGGTCATTCCAGGATAGGATTTATCCAGGGAGAACTGAATAATTCTGTAAACGATGAGAGAATTCAAGGTTATAAAGAGGCCTTAAATAAGCATAATATTCCACTTAATGATTCTTTGATTATAGGTGATAGTTTTGGAGAAAGAAATGGATACATTAGCACAAAGCTATTACTTCACAGAAGCCCACGGGTTACTGCAATTTTTGCAAGTAGTAATCTAATATCTCTCGGAGCCCTGAGAGCAATATCGGAAGAAGGATTGAAAATTCCTGATGATATTTCACTTATCTCATTTGATGATCAACCATATTCGGATTTATTAAATCCACCAATGACCACAATTATTCAACAAAAAGAAGAAATAGGAAAACTTGCTTTTAAACTATTGATGGACCAGATAAATACTAAGGAGATAATAAAAACCCAGGTAATTGTGATGCCTACAAAATTAATTAAACGTAAATCAGTAAAAAGAATAAATGAATATTAGAGAGAAAAATAATAAAAATATTTAAGAGGGGGAAATATGGTAATTGTACAAAATTATGCTTTGGCTATTATTATGTGTTTTGTAACAATGTTATGTTGGGGATCATGGGCAAATACTCAAAAATTGGCGAGTAAAGAATGGAAGTTTCAATTATTCTATTGGGATTATTCTATTGGAGTTTTGTTGCTTACTCTGATTTTTGCTTTTACTCTTGGAAGTTTTGGCGGAGCGGGTCGGAGTTTTATTGCGGATCTATCCCAGGCAAAAGCCAGTGCTTTTGGCTCTGCATTATTAGGTGGTATTGTATTTAATCTGGCTAATATTTTATTAGTCGCTGCAATAGATATTGCCGGAATGGCGGTGGCCTTTCCTGTGGGAATCGGATTGGCCCTGGTAATAGGAGTAATTACCAATTACATTAAAAATCCAAGTGGAAATCCTTTTGTGATTTTTATCGGGGTAGCGTTGGTTACAGTTGCCATTATTATTGATGCGTTTGCTTATAAAAAACTTCCAACTGATGAAGATAAGTCTGTAAAAAAAGGATTGATATTATCCATTATTGCTGGTGTTGCAATGGGATTTTTCTATAGATTTGTTCAGGATTCAATGTCAATGGATTTTGTTAATCCGGAAGAAGGAATGTTCACACCTTATTCAGCTCTTGTTATTTTTTCAGTTGGATTATTACTGTCAAATTTTGTATTTAATATAATTGTAATGAAAAAACCATTTGTCGGTGAACCTGTTCCTTTTAAAGACTATTTTACAAAAGGTAATACTCGTCTGCATATGATCGGAATTCTTGGTGGGGCAATCTGGAGTATTGGTATGTCTTTTAATATTATAGCATCCGGGGCTACCAGCCCGGCAATATCTTATGGTCTTGGACAAGGTGCTACTATGGTTGCTGCTTTCTGGGGAGTTTTTATCTGGAAAGAATTTAAAGATGCTCCAAAAGGAACAAATAAGTTATTAAATTTAATGTTCTTGTTTTTTGTAATAGGATTAGCTCTGCTGATTATTGCAAAATTAGTATAGAATAAATATTTATTAATAATGATGTTAAATAATTAAAAGGGTGAGTATTAATTTTATTCTAATTTTTGTAAATGATACAACAATATTATTTCAATATATTGGGGAGAATTAAAAATTCAATACAAAACCGTCTATCCGGATAATTTTCATTATTAAGAAAATTATCCGGATAGTATATATTCCAGAATTGATGCTAAGAATCTTTTTTTCAATTGTTATATACTAATTTTACCTTCTTTTAATCCTGTATTAAAGCCTCTATTACACCAATATTTAAACTACAATTATTTATTTTGGCGTTTTCTGCAACCTGCATCATAACATCAAAAGCAAATGCAGTATCAGGTTTTACCCCACCATTTTCCCAATAATGTTGTAACTGGGAATATCCTGCAGGGGAGCTAATGGAATATACACCGGAACCTGAATCAATTTTTTTCCATGTCCACCAGGCCCACCCAATATTACTATCTTCCAATAATGTTACGGCTTCAGCGTACCATTCATTACTATTTTCTCCAGATTCACCCATCCATAATGGCACATTGTATTGGGTTCTGGCTTGTAAATAGCTAAGCATTGTTTCTACTGTATTATCACACCAATATCTATGAAAACTAAGTGCTACATTATCATCATCAAAGGGCCACAAACCACTATGATCATTGGCAAACCAATTACCCTCTATAAAAATGAGATGGTTCTGATCGACTTCTCTAATCACAGAAATCAGTTCATCGTATATTTGTTTAAGAGGAGGATTATTCCAATTAGGTTCGTTGATCAGATCATAGCCGCCAATCCAGGTTTCATCCACATATCTTTCAGCCAGTTTTTGCCATAAATCGATCGTTTTTTGCTTATTAAGCGGACTTTCCCAGAGGGATGGTTTATCAGGATCATAATCGGAAATGTTAGCATCGTATCCCTGTCCTCCGGGAGCAGCATGTAAATCAAGAATTAAATAAATTTCATTTTCTTCACACCATTGCAGTAACTTATCAGTCATTTCAAAACCACGATTAAGCCAGGTATTTTGACCTACTATCGGTTCATCTTCTATCGGTAAGGTAAATTGGTTGTAATGCAAGGCAACCCGTAGTGAATTAAATCCCATATTACTCAGCATTTTCACATCAAGTTCAGTACAATAATTATCCAACCATGCCTGGTGATAAATTCCCAGTTTTTCTACTCCAATGAGTTCCTCAATATTTTCAAAAATAGTATGCTGTCCGGCGTGAGCACTGCCACTAACCTGCATCATATATGGCTCCTGAACCATCCAGCCACCAAATCCCATACCTCGTAATATTACTTCATTCCCATTGCCATCGACTATTTGTGTTCCTTGTGCATGTAAGAATCCCATGGGATTGTCACTTTTTGTTGTTGATTTATCTGAGCACGTGGCTAAAGACATTATTGCTATGAAGAAAAATATATTTTTTCTAATCATTTTGTTATTTCTCCCTTTCAGTTAATATTTTATTTAATTAATAACATCCTGTTAACATCAGTATAATTTCCTGCGTTAATTCTGTATAAATAAATTCCCGAAGGTAGATTATCGCCTTGAAATGTTACCGAATAATGTCCTGCTATTTGAGTACAATTAACAAGATTTTCAACTATATTACCTCTAATATCATAAATACTTAAATTAACTTCTGTTGTTTTGGGCAGAGTATAGCTAATTGTTGTTTCCGGATTAAATGGATTTGGATAATTTTGGAATAATTTGAAAGCAGATATTTTTTTTACTTCAGGATAGGATGATGTAGTTGTATTTGCTTTAATCCAGGTATAATCCCATCGAGATACATCCATCCAGGAAAGATTCTGATTGTCTGGTGAATAGGTTAATATTCCCTCTCGTAAAGCGTCAGAATCAACATCATTGATAGAAAAATCAAGGGCAATCCTGTCATCTATCTGTGGATAATAAATACTATCTCCCCGTAAACTTGCAAGGTAATCAAAACTAATTTTGGTTTCAATAATATATCCCCGGTTCTCTTTTAAATGGAAAATAAAATCCTCGGACTGGCTGTCATGAAACAGGGTATCACCAAATCCATTGTTTGGGTACAATGTAATTCCTTGTGACCCAAAATTTAAATGATAATCCGGTTCCATGCCGTTTTGTGGTAAATTATGTTGTGCATTTATCCAATTATAAAGACCAATAAATAATTCCGGAGAATCATTATTCCAGGGACTATGAGGTATATCTATTCTTACCGAATCATCGGTGACATTAAACGCAATATATATATTATTGTCGTCACAAGCCAACCAGGCTTCTACAGATAAGTCCTGATCATTGTCAATTGAAGTTCCTTCTGCAACAGTACCACTCCATTCTGAAGGAAAAATGCGGAAAGCTTGGAATGACTGCCATTCATCTAACAAACCATCTGCGGAAAAATTAAATGGAGATAAATAGTTAATAACAGCAATACCTCTGGCTTTATTGGTGACAAATTCGTTTACATTGGAAATAGTTTCCTGACCCAATGGATTTTTACATGAAATAACGTAATAATAATCAACTGGTTGATCATGGATAGGTGCTTTTAAATCATGTTGATAGTATGATACTTCTTCATTTAGATTTTCAACTAATAATTGGACAGAATCACTCTCTATATTATTGCTATTTATGGGAAATTCACTAAAATATATATTATAAGTTTCATTAATCCCGTTGTGATTTTCTAACCAATATATTGTATTATGATAAGCTAAAGTATCAGCGATTACATCAAATATCGGGACAGGTGGTTCTTGATTTGGTATTACACCTAATAAAATATCATCTAAATAAATATTTTTCCCCAATCCATTACTATCTGCGATAAGAAACTTTATCTGCCATATTCGACTGGAATCCATTTCACCATATTCAACTGAATCTTCAATATCATAACCAGCATAACGATCAAAACAGGTTAAAGGAATTTCAATATTTTTCCAGTTACCGGAATTTTGTAAATCTATAGGATCTATAGGAAGTATTGGCAAATTATCAAGAATATAGACACTATTAAATACACTATCCGGGCCATTGCCATCATAATCATCATCAGAAATGACCAATTTTAATTTTCCCATATCCATCGGTGTTTTAATTTTGAAACTCAATGGAGAGCGAGACCAGTGTAGATTGTAATTCAAGGGAGAATCAAAAGTAAATACAAGTCCACTATTTAATTCGGTTGCCGAGGATGTCCACTGCACACTATGGCCGTTTGAATATGATACCTCAGAAGTAATTATTGCCTGTTCCGGCATTCCCTGAAATGATAAGTTCACATTACTTGCAAAACCGACCCCATTATAAATAAAATCCCACCTTTCACGCATGGTATAAACTGATAAATTATCAATAAGTATATTACCAATAACCTGCTGGACTTCCATATCCTGGGTTACTGCAAAATTAAAAGCAAAGCCCTTTATATAATCCAAATCCAATTGTTCATTACCGGATATTCCAAACCATCTCGTAAGAACAAATCCATCTCCGTTACCAATAACTGTAGGCTTGAATGGGATTTTTAATTCATTCCATCCGGTATCCTGATCAAGAATATAATGGAAAGAATAATAAACCTCACACAGGCTGTCAATATTTGTTGCTTCTCCTTGTATTGAATTACTTACATCATATAACATAAATTCCAGGTGGACTTTTTCAGGCGGATTAGCTGCCTGTAATATATTATATTTAAGACAAAGAGTATCGTATAATGAAAAATCATAAATACTATCACCAGGTAGCCAATGTTCAATGCGGGAAAATCCACCCCAGGATTCACAATTATGCACACTCCAGTTCAGATTCAGAGATTTCCCGTTCTCATAGCAATTAATAGAATCATAATAAACATTTACATAACTAAGTAAACTATCTGCATTCTTTGTACCGACAAATTGCCAATACAGACTATCATCAGGCAATATTTCAAAATCATCAACTATTTCTAACTGGGCTTGAGCGATTGTTGAAAAAAATATCAATACTATTATGAATAATATCTTTTTTTTCATTGCTATTTACCTCCATTCAAATATAAAAATTTCTTGTATATTTTTTGGATTTATATCACCTGATAATTCCGTAAAAAGTAAATTTGCTGTCATTTTGAATGAGGTACGAATGAAGGATCTCCTACAATTATCGATGAGATTCTTCGTTGCTACGCTGCCTCAGAAAGACAGCTTCGAACCTTTTTACGACTCCATCTCACCATTCTTAAAATTTTTTATTTGATTAGTAACATTCTTTTTACCATGTTAAAATTTCCTGCGTTAATTCTGTAAAAATAAATACCGGAAGATAGATTGTTGCCCTGAAATGTTACCGAATAATGTCCTGCTTTTTGAGTACAGTTAACAAGATTTTTCACGATATTTCCTTTAATATCATAAATACTTAATTTCACCTCAGCTGTTTTAGGTAATATGTAGTTTATAGTTGTCTCTGGATTAAATGGATTAGGATAGTTATCCTCCAACCTAAATTCTGTGGGAGACAATTTTTCATTCATTTCGTTTCCAACAATATTAGTCGATCGATCTAATGGAATACTACCTAATACACTGGGATTATGCCAGGCATTGTCAGCAGTGAAAATTGAAGCAACTGCACATTCCCTGCCTCCACCATTGTCGTCATCATCTACTGCAACATCAAATCCTATTTCATCAATTGTTTCTGCAGAAACTCCTATAGTACTCCATGGAACTGATACTTCAATATTATATCCAACAGAAGTACTGTAGGTGGAAAAAAGAACATTGGTGATATTATTTAATGAGTTATTACCAAGATTAATTGTGCCGTCATCCCAACGGAATCCATACTGAAAATCATTTACACCGTCATATGATGTGTTTTTACTGTTATCTCCATCAATGAAAACTTCTATTCCATCATCTTCCCACCAGGACGTGCCGGAGTCATTTATTTTGGCGCCATCTGTTACCTCTACTAGCAGATATAAATTGTCATTATCAAACATTCCTTTCCATTGTGCATGAAAATCAGCTGTCCTGGTTCCAACAGTTACATTGTTAATTTCCATCTCCGGAGTATTATACCAAGCCTGGTCTATATTTTCGTCTATTGTAATTGCTTCATTTGTGAAACAAAATACCGGAGCCTGTATGGGTAAATTGTTATTGATTGTAATGATTACCTCATCTGAAGCAGTTGCTCCATCGTCGTCAGTTATCGTTAACAAAATAATATGTTTACCAATATTAAGGTCGACAGTTGGGTTTTCTCCCGATGCAATTTCAGTATCATTCTCTGTCCATAATAAGTTAACTATATTTCCATCAGAATCAGTACTGGCAGAACCGTCAAGTAATACAGATTCTACACCATCTTCGTCTTCATCAACAATAGTCTGGTCTTGCCCGGCATCAGCAACTGGCGGATAATTATCCAGAACATTAATTATCACCTGATCAGTATTCGTATTTCCATCTTCATCGGTAACAGTTAATGTAATAATATGTTCCCCGAGATTCAGGCTTACAGTTGCAGTTACTCCTGTAGCAATTACAGTGTCATTCTTTGACCATGAATAACTAACTATAGGGCTATTCCAACCGGAACTGCCTGATCCATCAAGAGTGACTGATTCCTCACCATTTTCATCATAATCTTTTATAGTTTGGTTAGGACCTGCATTGGCAATCGGATTACCTTGTCCGCTCCAAAAAATATCATCGAGACCAAATTCACAAGATGCACCATCTTCGTTTAAAATAACAAACATATAAGCCATCATTCGTAAGTCTATTGCCGTGCCTCTTAGTTCTGAGATTGGAATTGATGCCTGTCCCCAATTTCCATCTCTGACAAGTCCATACTTAGTTTCATTGGCAGGAAATTCAAGATAATTTTGATTATCCCAGGTATCGGTGATGCCAATTTTAAAAGTAACATTAGCCGGTATTTTAATCCTGAATGTTAAATAGCCATCACCAAACTCACTCATATTGCGAGGTTGAATTGACATAATACCGGCTCCGAACCATCCTTGTCCGGTAGATTGCCAGGAAATTCCATTATCACCTTCATAAGGCTCTATAGAACCATCAGTTAAAGTTCCTGCCCAGATATATATTTCTGAAGTAATTCCGGCTTCTAAATTTACATTTGTAGCGGTTTCATCTGTATAAATCCCGAATGTTCCACTTTCTATTGCTGGTGGTCCTAATCTTACTTCTCCCTGATTATTCCATTTATACACTTTTATGTAATCAACATACATATCTGCCGGAAAGGGCATAGAAACCGATTCACCACTACCCTGATCTCCCAGATTATATGCGTCTGTAAATGCCCCGCCAATGGCCAGATTAGTAATAAAATAAAAAGGCGCCTGGAATTCTGCTGATACACTATCAATAGGAAAAGGTTCGGTAAAGAGGTCATTCTCAACACCATCATCAATTACTGTAAAGCGAATACTTGTATCATCCCAATACATTCGATATATCATAAAGCGATTATTTAAAGGATTTGCATGGTTGTAATAAAGTCTGCAATATTGATCTCCGGGGTCCCAGGAGATTGAAGCAGCACCACTTGGATTTTCCGGATTTATTGCAGATTCTGCATAAAAAATTGCGTTGGCGCCAGTTACCATATTAACGGTAGAATTATCAGCACCGTTTCCGCCATTATGAGTATCATGTAAATCCCGGAAAATTTTACTTTGACCCATTTCCATTATATCAATTTCACCCTTATAAGGCCAGGAATAATTAGCGGTACCCAGCAACCAGAATGCAGGCCAGCCACCAAGATTAATATCAGGAACTTGTAATCTGACTTCTATCATACCATATTTGACAGCAACTTTGGCTTTTGTAGTAACTTTCCCGGATGTAAAATTTAAAGGATTACCCCACTGGTCAGTAAATCCCGGATCGGATTCTGCTTTTGCAGTAATGTGTAATGCCTTATTTCCCGGCTCCCCGGGAATCTCAGAAATTTTAACATTTTCCTGTCGGTAAAATTCCAGTTCACCATTACCCCAGCCCCAGGAACCATTCCCAAGGTCACAAGACCAATTATCCAAATTTTCAAAATTCTCTTCCCAGATCAGTTCTCCAACCTGAGCATTTAAAATTCCAATTAGAAAAAAAAATGTAATTACTATTATTTTTTTTACCATTATTTGTTCTCCGTTTTGATGCTTATATTAAAAATAATTCTATTACTATTAAGTTTCATTAACTAAAATATTTAAATGTATCATAATACATGCCATAAAAAAAATGCTCTGATCTATAACACAGGCTGTTAATAATTATTTACAATTATGCATGTAAGATACTAAAAATAATGGTAGTAAGTAATTTTTATGTTAAAAATTATTTATTTAATTGTTAATAATAATTATCTGTAAATAACCTTGGTTATTAAATTGATAAATTATTTTTATTAATATTATAAATTTTGTCTGGTGTTATTATTCTTGATAAACAACAATTTAGATTTGGGTTATAGCAAATAAATAATAAGTAATTTTGAAAATTTCGTTTTAAACATCTGTTATTAAAATAAATGATATTTATCCAAAATTGAACCACAATTAAACTTAAAAGGCTCTATGTGATTTATAGTGGGTAAAATCTCTTTATGAAACAAAAAATTGATACACGCAGGAGAAATGATTTGGGAGGTCGGTAGTGAATGGAAATTTTAAAACCAGTTAAGTGTTTGTCATCAGTTATGAATTGCCATGAGTTTATGAATTGCCACGAGTTTTAACTCGTGGCAATTCAAATCATTGATTAATCTAAAAAGATATAAAGAGATCTTAAAAAAGCATTTACTTAAATTCCACTAACCATTAAGAATCATATAGAGCCACTTAAATATTTAAAAAATTAGTAATATATTTTTTACGAATGAATTATGAAAAATAATTAAATTTTTAAAAAAAAGTCTTGGAATTAAAATTTTTTTTAATTAAAGTACACTTAGCGGGCTAGGGCCGACGCCCGTTGGCTTGAAAAGTGTCTATAATCCTCACGTATTGCCGTAACACAACTGCCCGCTACTCCCTTAGTAGCATTCGGAAAAAGGTTTTTGAGGGAAATAGAAAAAAAGTTTAGGGTTTAAATATTTAATAAAAAAAAGCATCGCCTTGATGCTTTTTTTTATTTTATGACTTGTATCAGATTTTACCAGATCTAAAAATGGGGAAAGTATTGTTGATCAGATATCAATCGTAGTTATTTTATAAATTTAGTGTTCAATCTCATATTATTTGTTAATTTTTTTTGCTAATTTACATTGTTAATTTTATAGAAATTGGAGGTATACAATGAAAAAAATAATAATATTAGTTTTACTTCTTTTTACTTCGTTCACTTCATTTTCACAGGAAGATATTGAAGAAATGATGCGAAAAATGCAGGAAGCTACTCAAAAAGAGATAAATAAATCCAATAAAGCAGTTCAGGATTTTATAGATGAAAATGATCGTGCCTTTGCTGAATTTTTAAAGAAAGATTGGGAAATGTTTCAGGCTTTTCAGGGAATAAAAAGAGATGAAAAGCCGAAGCCTGTCAAAATTCCTAAAGCACCACCAAGTCCAAAACCTATTCTTAAAGGCCAAACTATAAAAAAGATTGTAATTCCTCAAAAAACTATTATTACAAAACCAAAACCTCTAATTAAAATTCCTGAAATTAAACGGGCAGAAAAATCAAATATTAATTTTTTTGGGCAAAACTTAGATTTTTACTATGATAAAAATTTTTGTACATTTATAAAATATCCCATAAACAATCAATCAATTAGTGAGTACTGGAAATCTCTAAGCGCTACTGATTTTGCAAAATATATTGAACAATTATCAAAATTTCGACAACAGTTACAATTAAATGACTTTGGTTTTGCACAATTGATTTATCACAGTTGTGAAAAAATATTTTCTAATAAAGAAAATGAAAGATTATTATTTACCTGGTTCATTTTATCCAAAACCGGCTATGATGTGAAAACCGGATTTAATTCAAGCCAGGTATATTTGCTTATATACACTCAAAATATGCTATTTTCAACGCCCTTTTTAAAAATTAATAATAGGCAATATTTTGTAGTACATCCGGCCAAGATAAATCAAAAAGTTAAAAACATATATACTTATAAAGGTGAATATCCAGGATCTAAAAATCCGGTTAATTTTAATATTACTTCTCCGATTAATATTTCATCTATAAATAAAACAAAACAACTGCAATTTAAATATCAAAATAATTCGTACTCAATTCCTGTTAATTATAATCCTTACCTGATTAATTATTATGAAAATTATCCCCAAACAAATTATGAAGTATATTTTACCAGTCCGGTGTCTTTTCAGACAAAATTATCATTGGTAAAATCGTTGAAACCAATTATTGAAAACAAAACTCAACCTGAAGCAGTGGATATTATTTTGCGATTTGTCCAAACCTCCTTTCAGTACCAAACTGATGATGAAAATTTTGGTAGAGAAAAACCATTATTCCCTGAAGAAACAATATATTATCAATACTCGGATTGTGAAGATCGCTCCATTTTATTTGCATTTCTCATTCAGGAGTTAGTGGGATTAGAAGTAATCGGCTTGAAATATGAGGGACATATGGCCACAGCGGTTAATTTTTCTACTCCAATGAAAGGGGATGTGTTAAATGTTCAAGGTAAACAGTTTTTGATTTGCGATCCAACTTATATTAATGCAAATATAGGTTTATGTATGCCACAATTTAAAGGAAAATTGCCTGAAATTATAAAAATTAAAAGTTAAATATGCATTTTCTGTAAAAAAGGTTTTCCCTTCTTTTCCAATATAAAAAAAGATTACAGTATATAATATAGAGACTCTTACTGAATTTATAATTTAGGGTTAAAGGTCAAAAATAGATGGTTTTTTCTATAGAATTTCTTCAATAATTTTGGTTTTAAGATTACGTTTATATCCACAATGGATGTAAAGTAATTGTTTTAGATTTAAAAAACTGTTGAAGAATTTTTCTTGAATATCCATATTCTCTTGAAAGCATTTTTTTTGTCATTATTAATTTCCTAAAATTAACTTTTTCTGTAATCTACTGAATATCTAAGGATAACTCCAGTTTTACCAGCTATTTTTGACCTTTAGTCCAAGAACTATTATTCAAACAAATTGTTATCATAGAAATATTTTTTGATAGTTTCATATCCAATATTTATTATTTCCTCTGCTTTATAAAAGTCAAAAAGACTTATAGAATTAACAGGTGGTTCGATTAAAACATCAGGTTTATATAATTCTATTGAATATTGAGATAATTTTCTTTGTGAAATATTGACTGACTGGTTAAAAACTTTTTTTAAACTGGGAACATTATATTTATTTTTGCCTGTGAATATTTTTTTAATCCAATTATGGTCAATATTCAACCACTCAAGTTTTTTCATCATTATTGTTTTCATTTCAGTAGATAACGGTTGTTTATTATTTTCTTGAAGAATAGTACTATTGATATTATCAAAAGAAGGAATCACATTAACAGCTATAATAAAATCAGCACCCATTTTGCGGACAATATTAATTGGTAGAGGATTTGATAATCCACCGTCAACCAATATTTGATTTTCATGGATTACGGGCTGAAAAATAATTGGAATTGAAATGCTGGCACGTATAGCTTCAACAAGGTTTCCTTTGTCAAAATCAACTTCCTGACCTGTTATAATATTGGTAGCTGTTGCAATGAATGGAATATCAAGATTTTCAATTGAACAGTCTCCAACTATTTCTTGAATAAATTCCTTTACTTTTGTTCCTGATACTAAACCTGATTTTGAAATTGTAGGTAATAAATATTTGATAGTAGATGTCAAATCAGTTTGAAGTGCAAGATTTTCAATTTCTTTGATTCCACCGGCAGCATAAGCACCACCAATCAGAGCACCAATACTACTACCTGTAATGTAATCTACTTTGATATCCATCTCTTCTAAAAATTTTATTACTCCTATATGAGTCAATCCTTTTGCTGAACCGCTACCAAGAACCAATCCAACTTTTTTATCTCCAATTAAATTTTTTACCATTTTTTCTTACCTTTATTTAAAAGAATTATTCTAATAACTTTCAATATATAAATTGATGTAAAAATTTTGACTTCTGCTATTGCTGTAAATAAAAATTTTCAAATTTACTTACCTGTTTTTTTATTGAATGATTAATATGCTGTTTTACTAAATTGTGATTTTTTACTAGTGTTACTGCAATTTCCTGACCTTCAAAAATAAATTCTTTAGTGGCTTTAACTGGTGTTGTTTTTGACCATTTTGATGGATGATAGACACCATCTAATTTGATATTTTTTATACGTTTTCCCTTTGATAAAAAATAAAGATTAATATAGGTTTCAACGCCAAATCTTAAATCTCTTATATTATTTAGAATTGGTAAAATGTCCTTTTTTAATAATGCTCTTTCTCCTGTTAACCATTTGAATGGATTAATTCGATAATGAATAATGGTTTCTGATGCCTGACCCAAAACCATTTCTGCACTATTCAGATAAATTGGATCGAGTAATTGACGGAAATGTGATTTTTTAATATTAGATATATCTGCGTCAAAAAACAAAAGAATATCGCCAGTTGATATCTCCACTCCACGCACCATCGCCCAACTCTTACCTTTATTCACCGGTAATTTTTCATATACGAAGGAATATTTTTGTGCTAACTCCTTGATGATTTTTTCTGTTTTGTCAATGGAACCATCATCAATGACTATTATTTCGCTTTCCGGATTAAATTTGCAACAAGAGATGACTACATTTGCAATGGTTTTTTCTTCATTATAAGTGCAAATTATTATACTTACTTTCATTTTTTTCCCTTTTGAGGCACAAGGTAGTGTCAAAAATATTAGTAACCTACCGTTGTTAATTAATTAAAAATTAATAATTTATTTAAACATTGACCCGTCTCCCTTATTTTAATTATTTTAAAATCATCTGTTCCTGAAAATTGTTATTGCCAGCCACAATCCGAAAAAAGTGGCAACAAGGTAACCCACAATACCAAAAATAGAGAGATCAAATATTTGTGGCCCCTTACCATTGTGTACTATTAGAGAAGAACCTATAATAAGTGCAGAAATAATTAAACTAAAAGACAAGCGGTTACCTGTTTTGTTTAGTTCTGCGATAAGATTGTCAAGACCGCGATGCTCAAACTGAATTTTCATTTCGCCTTTTTTTACTTTTGCTGTAATCTGCCTGATTTCTGCAGGAAGTATTTTAAAAAGACGGACAAACTCATCCAGTGTCTCAGCAAATTCTCCTAAATACCTGATAGGATCAAGTTTATGAAACATCATTTTTTTTACATAAGGTTTCGCCAAACTAACCATATCGAATTCCGGATCCAAAACCCGACCAACAGCTTCCTCGGTAACCAGAGCCTTACCCATTAATGTAAATTCAGTTGGCAACCGGATATGATAATTTCTTAGAAGCGTGATCATTTCGCTGAGAATTTTCCCCATATCAAGTCGATATAAGGGTACTTGATAATAACGATTGAGAAAATCGGATATATCCAATTTTAAATTCCGAATATTCACTGTGTTCCCCATAATATCCAGATCAATTAATACACTGATTATTTTTTTTACATCTTTTTTAACAAACCCTGTAAGTAAGTCTCCCACTGCTTCCATCTGCTCTTCATTAAGGCTGCCAACCATTCCAAAATCCAATGGAGCAATAACATTACCAGGTAAAACAAAAATATTTCCGGGGTGAGGATCGGCATGAAAAAAACCATACTTGAAAATTTGGTTCAAAATAGCCTGTGCGCCATTGATAGCAATTTTTTTCTTATCCAAACCTGCAGCTTCCAACTCGTCGATTTTTGAAATTTTAATCCCGTCAATATACTCCATCGTCACAATTCGATTAGTTGTCAGTTCCCAGTAAACCTTTGGTATATACACGGTTTCATCATCTGAAAAATTTCGTTGAAAATGCTCAATATTCTGTCCTTCCTGATAAAAATCCAATTCGCGTCGAATTGTTTTAGAAAATTCACTAACTATAACACCCGGAGAAAATAAACGACTTTCAGGGATTTTCTTTTCTATTAATTTTGCCAGGTCTGCCAGGATTTGTAGGTCGGTATCAATGGCTTTCTGAATATTCGGTCGCTGAATTTTGACAATTATCTGTTCATTATTTTTTGTTACAGCACGGTGAACTTGTGAAATGGAGGCAGATGCTATTGGAGTTTCTTGAAAAAATAAAAATAATTCGTCCAGGTCTTTGCCCAATTGTGTTTCGATTTCTTTTTTTGCCTGCTCTGCAGAAAATGAAGGAACATCGTCCTGCAATTTTTTAAATTCTTCAATATAAGTTTCCGGTAAAAGGTCAGGGCGAACACTCAATATCTGTCCAAATTTAACAAATGTTGGTCCCAACTCCTCAAATGCCATACGTAACCGTTCAGCAGTTGAAGTCTTCTCGAATTGGTTCTTTTTTAAATTTTTGTTTTTATATTTAACTTTCTGAATAAAAGAATCAATGGAAAGTCGACTGATAATATCCACAAAACCATACCGAAAAAATACAGATAAAATCTGGTGGTAACGTTTTATATTTTGATAGTTATGAGATAATCTAGTTGACAACATTATATACTTCGTAAATTGTTGATTTAAAAATACTTAAATTATTGATTTTTCAAATTATCAATTTTTTTCTCTAATCTCTCAATATCTTTACGAGAAGGAAGATCAAATTTCTCAATAGCTTTTTTAACTGCATTACTAACTTTATCATTGAGAACTTTTTCCTGCTCTTCTGCTTTTGTCAAAAAATCACGAATAGTTGTAGATCGCTTATCTTCTGTCAATTCACCTTTTTTGATAAGTTCATCTACAATCTGTTCAACCTTTTCTTTTGTAATAGTAGCAGCACCCAAACCCATTAATAAGGTTTTTTTAAATAAATCTAACATTGGTAATTCCTCCATGGTTGTTATTTTATACACTATTTATAACTACTCTAATCTATTTTATCCTCAAAAAGCGACAATTCTCCCAAATCATCGGAATCACCATTTTTTTAATTATCACTATTTTAGTCCCGATTGGATCGGAAGAATCATCGTTTTTAAACATATAGAAACCTAAGTAGTTAAATCATTTTATTAATCGTTTCTTTATTCCGGATTTAACTCCATTAATATTTTTTTTCGC
>JAOZSR010000075.1 GCA_029939575.1 Fidelibacterota bacterium | reverse complement strand
AATGTTTACAATCAGGTTTTTGACTGAAAGAATCTCCTACAATTATCGACTATATTCTTCGTTGCTACGCTACCTCAGACTATGTCCGGCTTTCGACGGAAAGACAGCTTCGAACCTTTTTACGATTCCATCTATTTTAACTTTTCCCAAATAAATTCACCGGATTTATTAATATATCCCACCTTATCATTAAGTTCTACCAGAGCCAAACCATTGGAAAAACTTTTTGCCATTGTAAACTTTGGTTCAATCACAATTTCTCCATTTTTATCAATAAAACCCCATTTATCATTAATCAAAACTGCTGCCAGATTTTGTGAAAAATCACGTGCAGAGAGATATTCCGGTTTAATTACCTCATCCCCGGACTGATCGATAAATCCCATTTTTTGATCAACAATTATGCGAGCCCGACCATAATGAAAATCATAGGCTATATTGTATTGTGGTTGAATAACCATATCTCCCTTAATATTAATAAACCCCATTTTCTTTTTATAATTAACCGCAGCCATTCCTTCACAAAATGGCGAAACCGAGTTGTAAATATTATCAATTAATTTGTTACCATCCTTATCAATAAACCCATATTTTTCTCTTAATGGAATAAAAAGAAAATATTTCATCCATCCCACACCTGCCAAATTCTGGCTAAAACTCTCCGGATTAATAAAAAAGTCACTGATAACTGTTTCATTTTCTGAAGAAATGTAGGCATGGCGCATTCCAATAGGGATAAATCCGACTAAGTTTAATTGAATCCTGGTAAGTGCCAATCCATTATTAAATGGATAGGCTTTAATAAAATTAGAAGGAATAATATATTTCCCCGTCTTATCAATGTATCCCCAGGTATCATTTTCCATTACATTTGCCAGGCCTTCCGAAAAATTACCACTTTTGTTAAATACCGGCTCAACCACAACATTTCCGTTTTTATCAATAAAACCCCACTTATTATTTTGTTTAAAACGGGCGAATCCTTCCTGAAATGGATTTGCCATTTCAAATTGCGGCTCAATTACAATTTCACCTGATTTATTAATAAATCCATATTTACCATCAATCGAAATAACAAATAATGGATTATTTTCACCATAAGCGGAAAAAATTAACTGGACACAAAATATAATTACAATAAAAACAGATTTTAATTTCACCAGATATTTCCTTTCTACACTACTGAATCTATTTGATATAATTCCTCTATAATATCACTATAATTTTCCATAATTTTCTTACGTCGAATTTTCAAACTAGGTGTTAATTCATTTTTCTCAAGTGAGAAAGATTCAGAAAGTAAGCCAATCTTTTTTATTTTTTCAAAGCGGGCAAAATTCTGCTGTAAATTTTCTACTTCCTGCCATAAAAATTTCCGGATTTCCGGATGTTTGACTAATTTCTGGTTTGAATCAACATCATATTTATGCAAAGTTGCCCATTGTTTTAAGGCATCAAAATCAGGAACAACCAGAGCGCTGATAAATTTTCTATGATCACCGACCAGGCATACTTCTTCTATATATTTACTGGATTTTAACTTATTTTCCAAAGGTGCGGATGCTACATTTTTTCCTCCGGAAGTAATCAAAAAATTCTTTTTACGGTCAGTTAAATATAAAAATTTATCCTTATCCAAATATCCAACATCCCCGGTATGTAACCAACCGTCTTTGTCAATGGCATCTCTGGTTAAATTTTTCTGCTTATAATATCCAACCATCAGCATATCACTTTTTACCAGGACTTCTCCATCCCGGGCTATTTTCACCTCTACACCGTCGATTGGTGTTCCACATGATCCATACCTGGTTTTTCCGGCTGGAGTAAGTGCGATTATAAGATGAGTTTCAGTCATTCCATAGCCTTCAATTATCTGCATATTTAAGGCTTCAAAAAACTTAAGAGTATCTACGGATAATGGCGCTCCTCCGGCAATAGGGTACTTTAACCTGCCACCTAATTTTTCTTTGATTTTGGTAAAAACTAATTTATTTGCCAAATTATATTTTTGCTGCATCCCAAAAGGCACATTTCCTTCAATTTTTAGTTCACGATATTTACGACCGGTTTTTAAAGCCCAGTAAAATATCTTCCTTTTCAAATTTGAACTGTGTTCTACCTGGTCAATTACTTTGGCAGCAATTTTTTCAAATAAACGGGGAACTGAAACAATAACAGTTGGTTTGGCAATTGCAATATCATCAACAACAGTTTCTATACTTTGAGCATAAAAAATTGTGTTGCTACGATACATTGGAGTCCAGTGTCCTGCAACCCGTTCATATAAATGGCTCAAAGGCAAAAAGGAGAGAAACACCTCATTCTCATCCAGATTTAAACGACTTTCCGAACTGATAATTTCATCAATAAAACCTTTGTGAAAAAGCATAACGCCTTTGGGATTTCCAGTTGTCCCCGATGTATAAACATAAGTACAAATATCTTTAGGATCTATTTTCTCCATTTCATCCTGAAAAAGAGATGGATTCTCTTTGGAGTAAGATTTTCCTTTTGTTACTAACTCAGGAAAACTTTCGACAAAATTCTTGACCTTGTCAAAGGAAAAAACAAATTCCAGATTTGGCAATTTTCCCCGGATAGTTTCAATTTTTTTATATTGTTCTTCATTCTCAACAAAAATTGCACGTGTATCCGAATCTTTCAAAATATATTCAATCTGATTGGAAGGAAGTGTCTGATACAATGGAATGACAATTAAACCAGTTGCCAAACTTGCAAAATCTGTTATTGTCCATTCAGGACGATTGTTTGATAAAATAGCGATTTTATCCTTACGTTTCAGACCCGACTGAATCAACGCACATCCTAAATGTTTGATTATCTCGCCAAACTCCTGATAAGAATAGGTTTTGACAGTGCCATCTTTTAAATAACATAAAGCATCTTTTTGTGGAAATTTGTCAATCGTACTATATAACAAGTGGGGTATACTTTTAAACATCTTCTCCTCCTTTTTTTTTGGAATCCGGGGTTATTTGAAAATTATTCTCTAAAAAACCTACTATTTTAATTGGTAAACAAATCAAAAATATTACCCAACATACTTGATTCCGCTTTATAAAATTCTGTATACTTACAATTTGTACAACTTACTGCTGTGAATTTTTTGTTCTGAACATCAAAAATTTTTGACAATACTCCACCGGTAGTGCGAATTTCATCAACTTCATAATCCCTGTTTTGACATTTTGGACAAATATACATAGGCCGTTCATCCATTACTCATCTCCTCATATATTTTTGTTTTCTTTATTTTTCCTGAACCTATATTATTCATAATAATCTCGTTTTTCTATAATTATATAGAATGTAAGTTAAAATATATAATTATACAAAATTTGCCTTAAAAATATATTTCCTTTGTGTTGAAAACTCAAATGATCATTTTTCATAATCTTGTCGGGGGATTTTTTTTTACCTTTCCGACATTTTTTGGGAAGAAAATATGAAATAAAAATTGCTATTCCATTGAATTTTGTTTATTATATCCATGCTTATGAAAACAAAATTAAACAATAAAAAACATATACCTCATATGTGCCTAAACAACAATAAAATGTTTAAAAATTATAACCGAAAGGATTACAAATGAGAGAAAAAATGCTCGAACGGTTTTTCCGTTATGTAAAAATTGACACCCAATCACAGGAAAATATTGAAGACAGATATCCAAGTACAGAAAAGCAAAAAGACTTGCTAAATCTGCTTGTTGTTGAACTAAAAGAACTTGGCTTAAAAGATGCTGAGATGGACAAATATGGTTATGTAACTGCTACTTTCCCGGGAAATGTTGACCATAAAACTCCAACTATTGGATTTATCGCCCATGTTGATACATCACCCGATGTTAGCGGAAAAAATGTAAAACCGATTATTCATAAAAATTATAACAGGACTGACCTGGTATTACCCGGCGATAAATCGCAGGTCATTAAATTTGCGGAAAATCCAGATTTAAAAGACCATATTGGTGATGATATTATTACTTCTGACGGAACAACACTGCTCGGTGCAGATAACAAGGCAGGAATCGCCGAAATAATTACTATGATAGAATACCTGAAAGCCCATCCGGAAATTAAACACGGTCCTCTTAGAATTGGATTTACTCCCGATGAAGAAGTCGGATGTGGAACTAAATATTTTGATGTAAAAAAATTCAATGCAGATTTTGCTTATACAGTTGATGGTGAAAAACTTGGTGAAATTGAAGACGAGACTTTCAACGCTGCTGTTGGTATTTTCAACATTACCGGTGTAAGTGTTCACCCGGGGTATGCCAAAAATAAACTTGTGAATGGTATCAGGATCGCCAGTGAAGTGGTCACTCTTTTGAATGCTGAACCTTCTCCCGAATCAACAGAAAAACGGGAAGGCTATTTGCATCCTTATAGTATTGAGGGAGGAACTGAAAACGCAACACTAAAAGTCCTGCTCAGAGATTTTGACAAAGACGGCATGGAATCCAAAAAAGTCAAACTTAACCAGATCAGAGACAAAGTTGCTGCAAAATTTCCAAAAGGTAAAGTAGAGTTGGAAATCAAAGAGCAATACGAAAACATGAAAGTCAAACTTGATGAAAATAAAAAGGTTGTTGAATATGCCCTGGAAGCTGTAAAACGCTCTGGAATTACTCCCAATCTGCAACTTATTCGTGGTGGGACTGATGGTGCACGGTTATCTTTCATGGGATTATTGACACCGAATATTTTTACTGCCGGTCATAATTTTCATAGCAAATTGGAATGGATTTCAATTCAGGGTATGGAAAAAGCAGTAGAAACATTGGTAAACCTGGTACAACTCTGGGCGGAAAAGTAGAAATAAAACTTTTAGAAAATATTTAACCTGATTGGTTTATAGCGGTTTATGTGATTTTTTCACATTATCTTTTAAAACATCTTAGAAATTATTACAGTATTTTTGAGACGTTAATCGCTATAAACCATTTTTATTGATAGAATATGTTATTTATTTTTCATTCATTAAGAAAGATTTTCAAAGTAATAATTTCAAAAATATTAAAATTCAACTCCACTTTCCCATTTTTAATTTTCAATTTTTTCTGGTTGTTTTCCATTAAATCAGCCACAAAAATTTCTTTGGCATTTTTATCTACCGGTATAGTGGTTTTTATTCTCTTATTACTATTGTTGTAAAGCCGAACAATTCTGGCGTTTTCATTTTCCGCCTTTTTGATTGTTTCCAGAATTATTTCCGGTTCCTGAATATGGTAGGCAATATCGAACTTTTCATTTTTATAATTAGGAAACAGCAGTACTTTCTGGTTTAATTCAGCAGATGCCCGATGTACATTTTCCACAGAAAAATTTCCGGAATGAGGTAAAAAACTATAGGTGAATTGATGTTTTCCCCGATCTGCTTCCGGATCAGGCGATGTCGGTGATCTCAACAAACTGAGAGAAATTGCATTTTTATGAATTTTGTAGCCATATTTGCAATCATTCAATAAAGCCACTCCATAATTAGCCTCTGACAAGTCAGCCCAGCGATGCCCGACAACTTCAAATTTCGCCATATCGTCACTTGTATTTCTATGTGTACCACGGCGAATCATACCATACTGAATTTCATAAAGCGCAGTTTCTGAATAAATATCAACCTCAAACTCTGTTCGTAATAATTTATGATCTTCCTGCCAATCCACATTGCTTTCAAAATCCAGTTGCTTACTGTTTTCATTAAGAATTATTTTTTGAACAATGGCCGAATTCCCGATTTTGTATTCTATTTTAATACCTTGTCGCACATTTCCACAGCACATTTTTTCCATTTTTGTAACTTCGGCTTGTTGCCATAATTCATTTTCATAATAAAAGTCGATATCCCAGGCATCCCAGTTAATCGGCCGGTCCTCGTAAAGAAGAATTTTATTTCCACGCTGTCCTTCCTGAAAAACATTTCTTCCGGCTTCTTTGTCAAATGCACTTTTTATTTGGCCATTTTTATCAAATTCATAGCGAATAAAATCGTTCTCCAGTACATATTTATCAGGTTTAGAAAATTCAACTGGTTTTCCAACTCCGTCTTTTTGTAATGTAATAGCACTTAAACCCGGAATATCCACTTGGACTACAGTTACATCTTCATGCTGAATTTTAATTTTGAGACCTGAAGTTTCTTTCACATTAAAATTTTTCCATTCTTCAGGTAATTTAAAAGGCCTCGTAAATGGAAAAGATAAAGTATTTACCACAGTGATATAGTTTTCATCTTTCCGGAATAATAATCCTGCTACTTTTTCCAGAAAATTATCAGATTGCGATTTAAGATCTTCATACTGCTTCCTGCTATCTTTATAAACAGGAGTAATACTCGAACCGGGAATAATATCATGAAATTGATTTAACAAAATAGTTTTCCACATTTTATCAAAATCAGCAACAGGATAATCAGAAAAATTTAGAGCAGAATATAAAATTTCCAGCGCTCTCATCCTGAGTTCCATGAACCTATTCATTTTTTTATTATAAGCCTGGGTTGTCAAAGTACCGCGATGAACTTCCAGATAAAGTTCGCCTGACCAGGTATGTAGATGATCTTTTTTTTCACCTAATCTATCTAAAAAATTCTGTGCTTTATCAAATTTTACTTTAGGACTGTTTTCCAGATTATGACACCTTAGTCCGGTTTCAATAATTTGTTCAGTCGCTCCGCCTCCACCATCACCAATTCCAAAAAGAGTTAAAAATTCGTCCAATACATGGTTTTCGCTAAAATTTTCAGAAGCCTTTTTTAGAGAGGATGGAAGAAGTTGGCTGTTGTAATCATTTTCAGGCGGAAAGTGCGTAATCACTTCGCTCCCGTCAATTCCCTGCCATTTAAATGTATGATGTGGAAATTTATTAAATTGATTCCAGGATAATTTTTGAGTAACAAAATATTCCATCCCGCTTTTCCGAATGATTTGAGGCATTGCAGCACTATATCCGAAGACATCAGGAAGCCAAAGATTTTTTACATCTACACCAAACTCATCGAGAAAAAAATTCTTGCCGTGTAAAATCTGACGAACCAATGATTCCCCGCTTATGAGATTGCAATCAGCCTCAACCCACATTCCACCCTGGAGTTCCCAGCGTCCGGCTTTTACCTGCTTCTTTATTTTTTGATAAATTTCAGGATAGTTTTTTTTGACAAAAAGATAATGTTGCGGCTGAGATGCACCAAAAATATAATCCGGGTATTTTTCAATATTTTCTAACTGATTAATAAAAGTCCGGGCACATTTCCGAAGTGTTTCGCTCAACGGCCACAACCAGGCTGTATCAAGATGAGCATGTCCGACAGCAATAGTAGTCAGATCGGAAGATGTCGCTTTTTTATCTAATTCCTTTTTCAAAATATTCCTGCTCTGGTTAATTTTTTCAGGACTATTTTCAAAACAATTGATAGCTTGCTGGAAAGTATATAAGATACGATTTCTGCGTACACTTTTTTGATCCAGGCCTTTCATTAAATTATTGAGTGCCAGAACGTCATAATAAAGAGCCTGAATATCTTCACGAAATATTGCCAGAGAAAGTTCTTCTATTTCGGCTTCGTAGTTACCGTAATTTTGGGCTTTTATATTTGCCTTATCTTTCTCTAACACAAGACCAAATAATTGTCCGGCTGAAACTTCTGCAGTCAGTTTTACTTCTTCCCCGCCTTTTGCCTTTTTTGTAATATCCACCCGCTCCCGAACAAATTCAAAATTAGGCCAAATTGTATGTATACTGATGCTTTGACACGGAGCGCCACTTTCGTCAAAAACCAACCCTTCACCACCAAGTTTCAGTCTGGCGACTACATATTTATCTTTCCATTCAACCGGGATTTTGCCTTTAATATGAAACCAGGCACGCTCCCAGTTTTTCCCCCACTTTGTACCTTTTGTAATTGGTTTGTATATCCCATCATATTCTCGAATTGAATCAGTTTTGGCAAATTCCGCCTGTAATTCTATAGGATTTTCATATACAAATTCTATTAGTCTGTCTTGAAAACGGTCTATTCTCTTTTCAAATATTTTTTTCTGTTCCCGGAACATTAAGATTCCTCCATCTTGTTGTAGAAAAATATTACTAATTAATATTTAATCTGATATCATAGTAAATTTTACTAAAAATTATCAAGCAAGCAAATCTAAAGATTCTTGGATTGAATTCAAATCTATTTGATAGACAAGTATTACCTGGAGCATTTTTTCCCAATTTTAATATCAGACAACAGGTAGTATTCAAACCATTTTTTATAAAATAAAACTCTTTGAGATTTTCCATTCAGATTTTAGATTGTGAGTATGATTATTAGTAATATTGAAATTCCATTTTTTATAAAACATCTCCCATTAATTTTGCTTTCCTTTCTGCCAGTAATTTTATATGCTGAGATTCACTACAGGCTTCCCTTTCTAAAAGGCTTGCTATACAAAAATCAGCCGGAAATTCTTTTTGATATGCCCTTTAGAGTTCAGTCGAACTATATTCCAATTTTACTTCTAATCAAAGATTGTCACCAATTTCCAGTCTTAATCCAAAAAGTTCAGATAGATATTAAAAATGCTGCTAACCATTCCTCATTATATAAAGAATCCATAAATGAAAATCTCAATTTAAGTAAAAAGTGGTTTTATAAAATTTATCATATAGATGTTTCAAAATTCAAAGGAATTGATTTAGAAATTGAATGCAGAATTGTTATTGTAACTGGTAAAAAAGAAGTTCTGGTTATCAATGATAATCTACCAACATTATCGCATAAAAATTTTTTGATTTTTGCAGACCCGGAACCAATTCCCTTTCCCAATTCATGGAAACTTGGCGATTTACATTGTCATTCTTCCTGGACTGAAGACCAGGTGGAATACGGACCTCCTCCCGCAATATTTCCCATAATGGCAAAAGCAATGGGTCTGTCATTTTGTGGATTAATGGATCATTCTTATGACCTCGACGATCTGCCGGGTTTTTGGACAAAAAATGATCCTGATTTACAAAAATGGGCAGATTTTCAAAAGACAATTACCGAGTTAAATCAAAAACATCCAAACTTCCTGCTAATTCCTGGCGAAGAGGCTTCTGTTGACAATGGATTTGGGAAAACTGTGCACCTGGGAATATTAAACTCAAAAGAATTTTTCATAGGAACAGGTGACGGACTTGAAAATGGAATGGGAAAATTAACTGAATACTATTATGCAAATATTCTAAATTCCTTAGCAGAAAATACTCTGGCCGTTGCTGCTCACCCCCAGGCCAATCCGCCATTTTTACACAGGTTAGTCATTAAAAGAGGCACCTGGAATAAATTGGATCATCATCGTAATCTGGCAGGATTCCAAATTATGAATGGCACTCAGGGACAAGATTTGCAATTTGGAAAAGAAGAATGGATCAAACAACTATTAAAAGGCCGTAAAAAGTATATTTATGCCGGAAATGATTCACACGGAAGTTTCAACCGTTTCAGGGCGCTTCTTTTACCAATGTTAAAATTATTTGAAAATCAAATCCAAATCTTCGGCAAACAATTTACAGCTGTAAAAACCTCTAAAATCAATCAAAAAGAAAATGTTATTAATGATTTAAAAAATGGTGAAGTAGTTGTTAGTACGGGACCTTTTATTTGCCTTGAAATAATTCAAGATGGTAAAATTATTTCAGATAGAGAATTAAAACAAATACCACAAAAAATCAACATCAAAACTAAATCAACCAAATACTTTGGTAAAATCAAAACCATAAAACTGATCCAGGGCAATATCCACAATACCGAAAAAATTATTTTTAAAGCAAATCCTGAAAATTGCTCTTCCAAAGAAATATCAATTACCCGGTTTGATCTCCCCCATAAATCATATATTCGTGCTGAAGTTTATACTGATAATGGTAACTTTGCCATGACAAATCCGGTCTGGGTTGCTATCTAATTTTCTCCACCCTCAGTCAGTAACCGGACTTTTAGTTCGAGTGAAATTTGTCAAATTTGACTTTATAGACTGGTACAGTATAGTGCACATTCATCAAATCTGACTATATTACTAATCATACCATTCATGGTATGGGAGCAACATGTATTATTAATATTAACCTTGTATTTTTAAAGGCCAACTTTAAGAATAACCTTGTATTTTTAAAGGCTATTACTAAAAACAACCTTGTATTTTTAAAACCTCGTCTTTAACTTTGTCCAGAATTTTTAAACATTATCATTCGATTTAAATATTGGAGTGTATTATGGAAAGATTTATTACAAAAAAATTACTAAAATGGAAGAAACAGAAAAATCGCAAGCCATTAATTTTACGTGGAGCCCGACAAATAGGCAAAACATGGTCTGTTTTAAATTTTGGAAAACAATACTTTGATGGAAAAGTTCATCTTGTTGATTTAGAAAAACATTCTGATTGGCATTCACTCTTTAAAAAAAATTTAGATATAAACAGAATTTTATCTGACCTTGAAATCCTTCTCAATTCTCGTATTGATATAAATAAAGATCTTTTATTTATTGATGAAATACAAAGCTGTCCCAGAGCACTTATGGCCTTGCGTTATTTTTATGAAGAATATCCTCAGTTTCATGTAATTGCTGCCGGGTCACTGCTAGAATTTGCTCCTCAGGAAATTTCTTTTCCTGTTGGCAGGGTTCAATTCCTTAATATGTTTCCTTTGAATTTTGCAGAATTTTTAATTGCTATGGGAATGAAACGATTATCCGAAGTAATTATGTCTCCTCCTGAAAAGCAATCGGAAGTTATGCATAATAAATTACTCGATGAACTCCGGAAATATTTTTTTGTTGGCGGTATGCCGGAATGTGTTCAAACATTTGTAAAAACCGGAAGTATAAAAACTGTTTTTGAAATTCAATCGGAATTAATTAACACATTTCGTGAGGATTTTTCAAAATATGCGACTTATGCTGATAAAAATTGTCTAAACCAAATATTATCCTCAGTAGCCCGGAATATTGGCAATCAAATTAAATATTCCAGACTTACTGAAAATTTCTCAAATCCTACGATTAAAAACGGATTCAATTTACTTTGTCAGTCCCAATTAATAAGTAAAATATTATCTGCAAATCCGGGTGGTATACCCCTGGGTGCGTATGCAAAAGAAAAAATATTTAAAGCAAAATTGATAGATATCGGCCTGATGCATTCTCTATGTGAATTACAAATAATTAGAGAATATAAAAAAGATGATTTACTTTCTATTTATAAGGGATCCTTAGCAGAACAATTTGTTGGACAGGAATTCCAATCAGCAGGTAACTCTCAACTATTTTACTGGTCGCGACCTACAAAAAGTAGCACAGCAGAAGTAGATTTTTTAATAAACAAAAAGGGGAAAATAATTCCGGTAGAAGTAAAAAGTGGTTCAGCAGGAAGATTACGTAGTATGCATTTGCTTTTGGAAAAATTTCAAAACTGTCCTTATGGATATGTATTTTCTACCAGAAATTATTCTGAGTTACCGGAACAAAAACTAGTGTTTTTACCTCTTTATTATGCATTTCAAATAAGTAATTCAGGTCTTTAACCTGAAAATTCATAATTCTTTAGAAAAATTAGGTATATATAATTATTTTCCTTTGGATATAAATATAATTATTCAGATAAATAATGATCACATAAAATTATTGCAGCCATCGCCTCTACAATCGGCACAGCTCTTGGTAATACACATGGATCATGTCGCCCTTTTCCCTGAAAAGTAACAGGTTCTGAATTCTTGTTAACAGTATACTGTTCTTTCTTAATAGTCGGAGTAGGTTTAAAAACCACCCGAAAAACAATATCCATTCCAGTTGAAATTCCACCAAGAATACCACCTGTATGATTGGTTTCAGTTACAATTTTTCCACCTTTAATAATATAGGAATCATTAAGTTCACTACCGAGGTAATTAATTGTGTCAAAGCCTTTACCAAATTCAATTCCTCGAGCAGCATTAATTGACATCATGGCATGCGCCAGATCAGCATTTAGTTTGTGGAAAATCGGTTCACCTAATCCGGGCGGAACATTTTTGATAACACATTCTATTATTCCACCTACCGAATCCCCTTCTGCAGCCACTTTTTCAATAAAATCCATCATTTTATCGGCAGTATTTTTATCAGGACAGCGGATAGGTGTTTTCTCTATTTTCCTCTTTGTAATAGAAATAGAATCAACCGGTGTTTTTATATCTTTAATCTGTTTTACATAAGCTAATATTTCCACACCTTTTTTTTCAAGTAAAATCTTTTTAGCAATCGCGCCTCCGGCAACATTTCCTGCTGTAATTCTGGCCGAGCTTCGACCTCCACCAAAAGGATCACGAATCTCATACTTCTTTTCATAAGTAAAATCAGCATGCCCCGGACGATAAAGATTTTTTAATTCTTTATAATCCTTATTTTTCTGGTTTTTATTATAAATTATCAACGATATTGGCGCACCTGTAGTTTTCCCTTCAAACACCCCGGATAATATTTCAACTTTATCAGCTTCTTTCCTGGGAGTTGAGATACGATTCTGACCCGGACGTCTTCGATCTAATTCTTTCTGGATATCTTTTTCCTTTAATTCCAGCAATGGAGGGCAACCGTCAATAATAACACCTAAAGCTTTTCCGTGCGATTCACCCCAATTAGTTAGTTTAAACTTCTTTCCAATACTATTTCCAGCCATTTACACCTCTTCCCTAATCATAATTATTCGGTAATATATTTATAAAAAGCCTGAGCCATATCTTCAAAATCGGGCTCAATAGATGTCCAGATTTTAAACTGCTCCATAGCTTGAAAAATCAACATTTTCTCTCCGGTCACAACCTTACATTCGGCTTTTTCTCCGTTCCGGATAAATTTTGTCTTAATCGGATTATACACTATATCCATCACAATTTTGTTTTTCGGAAAATCTTTTTCATCTATCAAAGACTCATCCCGATCAGGAATCATACCTACACTGGTTGTATTAATAATAATATCCAGTTGATCAAATAATTGAGAAATATTCATGAAAGGAATAACCTTAATTCCAAAATCCGTGGCAAGTTTTTCAGCTTTGGATAGGGTTCTGTTAGCAATAGTAATTTTACAATTTTCCTGTAATAAGCCGTAAATTACTGCTCTGGATGCTCCTCCGGCGCCAAGTATCAAAACTCGTTTCTCTTTAATATTCTCCAATTCAGTTAAAGCGCGAACAGCACCAATGCAATCAGTATTATACCCGTACAATTTCCCATTTCTATTCTTGATTGTGTTGACAGCACCAATTTTTTGGGCGGTTTCATCAATCACATCCAAATTATCAATAATAGCTTCTTTAAATGGAATTGTAACAGATGCACCTGTGAAATTAAAGTCACGAAAATTTTGCATAAATTCATTAAGATCTTTTTTATCCAGAATCTTAAATGGCATAAAAACACTATTCAAATTATTGGCTCGAAACATTGCATTGTGTATATATTTCGATTTTGAATTTTCTGCATATTTTCCAATTACTCCAAAAACTTTAGTTCGTGGATTAATTTTGGAAAAATGATACACATTGTGCATTTCCTCAAGAGAAATTTGTCCGGATGCGGATTGCTGATCCTCTTTTAAAGCAGCAAAACTAATTTCAGATAAATATTTTGCTCCAAGAATCCTGGAAATCTGCCCGAACAAACCCATACAAAACATAGTAAGTCCCACGTTTTGTTTTAGTAAATGAAAAACCGTAAAGTTATCATTAATAGAATTTGCCGTTGTTACAATTTTAACCAAATCAGGATTTAGAGATTTAATTTTCCCAATCAATATCTCAAGTTCTTCAAAAGAAGGTGTTTTTTCAAAATCATGGCTGGAAATAATAATTTTCCCCGGGACCGCTGATTTTGAAAACTGATTTATAAAGTCTGAATTGTATTCCACATCAATAAATTCAGATCCGGAGTCAATACCCGCTTTTAAGAGTTGCAATCTTTCAGATTCAGAATCCGCAAACTTACCACCTTCCCAATTCGGACGACATGTAAAAATAACAGGCTCTTTATGTTGTATTAAAAATTTTTCATATTCATCAATTGAAAAATTTTTAATAAGGTCAGCTCTTATTTCAACCAAATCTACAAGATGCTTAATATCATTATTCAAAACTAAAAAGTTCTTAACTAAAGGAACACATAACCTGGTTTTTTTATTATAAATATTAAAAATTTTCTTCGCAATTTCATTGATATGCAGGCTTTCAGTATCAATTTCAAAATGAGAAACTTTCCGGTATTTCGGAATACGCCTTTCCATGACAGTATTTACTTCATCGGTAAATGATTCTGTCCTGGTTAAAGCTGGTCTGTGTTCACTTTTTTTTATATGTTTGATAATCTGTGGAACTCCGGTTTTTAACCAAAAAACGATACCGGCATTTCGAAGAATCTCAATATTATCCTCAACTTCAATAACGCCACCACCACAATCAATTATTGAATTTTCAAGAGGTAATTTATTTAATATTTCAGTTTCGAGTTTTCGGAACTCTTTCCAGCCCCTATCCAAAACAAAATCCATAATCTGACCATTTTGCTTTACAAATTCATGATCAGTACAATAAACAGAGCGTTGTAATATTTTGCCAAGAGCTTCTGAAACAGAACTTTTCCCGGTTCCGCGGTATCCAACTAAAATAATATTATCAACCATCATGAACTCCAATACCAATTTCTCTTAATTTATCCCAATATCCGGGGAAAGATTTTGCCGAACATTCAGGATTATTAATTTTTATTCCTGAAATTTTCAATCCTGCCAAAGCCATACTCATAGCCATTCTATGATCTTTATAAGTTTCAATTTCTGCTCCATGTAACTTACCCGGAATAATTGTCATTTCATTATCTGTGGTGATAACTCTTGCACCGATTTTTCTTAATTCCCTGGCAGTATCATGAATTCTATCACACTCTTTATATTTCAAATGACTAATATTTGTAATCCTGGTTTCTCCCCTGGCGAATAATGCTACAACAGCCAGAGTCTGAACAGCATCCGGCATAGATGACATATCAACCATAACTCCTTTTAAATCATCAGTTCCGCTAATTTTAATCCCAGAGCCGATTTTTTCGATTCTACAACCCATTTTTTCAAGTACTTTATAGAAATCCATTTCCCCATGTTTTGAGCCCATATCTAAATCATTTATAAATACAGTAGATTTAGTAATTGCGGCAATTGCTAAAAAATAATTGGCAGAACTCCAGTCACCGGGAATAAAATGCTCTCCAGGCTGATATTTTTGTCCGGCCTCAACAATGAAATTTTCATATCCGTTACGTGAAAAATAAATACCGGATTCTTCCATTAATTTTAAAGTAAGATCAACATAACTTTTAGATGATAACTCAGGAAATATTTTAATTTCTATAGATTTTTGGGCATAAGGTGAAACAAGCAAAAGAGAACTGATATATTGACTACTGGTTTTACCGGAAATAATCACCTTTCCGCCCTGAATTTGGCCACCATGAATAACAACTGGTGGATAACCATTATTGGTTGATATACAATCAACTCCCAGGTCTTGTAAACCCTGGAGCAAATTAGCAACCGGACGTTCCAAAATCCTGGAACTGCCGGTAATTTCACATTTTCCATTACTAAGAGCAGATAAACTCATAATAAAACGTAACAAGGTTCCGGATTCACCAACATTAATGTGAGTATTATTAGATTTAAAAATACCACCTGTTCCCCAAACTTTTAAATTATTTCCCTTTTTTTCAATTTTTACACCTAAAACTTTCAGACTTTTAATAGCATTTTCAATGTCCTGATTAAATGGAATATTTCCAATTGATGAAAATCCATCGGCAAGAGATGTAATAATTAGTAATCGGTTAGCTATATATTTACTTCCAGGAACAGTTACTGTTGTGTTTATTTTCCCATCTGGTATTATTTCGATCATATTACTCTAATCTATTATTTTCGCAAACAAGTCACAACTTTTTTTATTATTACGCTATTCTTATTAATGGTTATTGGCGACTGAATAATGTATAATAAGTTTGATATTTTAATTAAAAACAATTACCTGGATTCTTTGACTGCCTGTTCAATAAATTTTTCTGAAAAGGAAAACGAAAATGTGTTTTCTTGACTTTTTACTTCTCCAATCCCTTTTAATAAAACAAAACGAGGTACTTGATTCTTACTTTTTTTATCCATTTTGATTATCTTTAAAATATCATTTGTCCTATATTTTTTATCAATTCTCACAGGCAATTTATACAATTCTAATAAAGAAACAATGCGCTTCAATTCAATCAAAGAAAGAGATTTGTCAAGTTTGGCCAACCATGATTCAACAATCATACCAAGACCAACAGCAAAACCATGCTTTATTTTAAAATCAGAAAGAATCTCAAGAGCATGTCCGATTGTATGTCCAAAATTTAATATCTGCCGTTTACCGGATTCAAAGGGATCGTTTTCCACAACCATTTTCTTAATTTTTAAACTTTCTTTAATGACATGTTGTAATGAAACGGTTTTTCGCTTAATAATATCCTTATTATTATTTTCTAAATATTGTACCAATTCAATATCCATGATCAAGGCTGCTTTGATCACCTCGACCATTCCATTTAAAAATTCAACATCCGGAAGAGTTTCAAGAACCTCCAAATCACAAAATACTGCTTTAGGAGGCCAAAAACTTCCAATTAAATTCTTCCCGTGTTTGGTGTTAATTCCGGTTTTGCCTCCTACAGAAGAATCCACCATTGACAAAATAGTCGTCGGAATCTGGATAAAAGGAATCCCCCTATTAAAAGTAGAGGCCACATATCCTGCCATATCGCCAACAACCCCACCACCAAAAGCAATAATTAAAGTATCACGGTTACAATGATTTTCGAGTAAAAAATCTTCGATTAATTCCTTTTGTCTCCGAGATTTACTTCTCTCACCGGGTTCAAATTGAAAATAAATTGGAGTAAAATCAACAAGATGTTTTTTTAATTGCAATCCATGAAATTTATTCACATTTTCATCGGTAATTATAACAAGACGGTGTTTTGAAAAATTTGTAGAAATAAATTCCCTAATTTTACCAAAAAGAGAAATGCCAATATTTATTTGATAGGAATGCTGTTTTTCTATTGCCGATACATTT
>JAOZSR010000074.1:12231-17204 GCA_029939575.1 Fidelibacterota bacterium | reverse complement strand
TGAAGTAAATTTTGGATAAAGAAGTGTTTAAATATAGACGGTTTTAATACTTATAGGTAGTGTCAAAAGTTTTATGAAAAAATGAGAATCAGTTATGGAACTCCGTAACCTTTTGACTGGCTTGAACTTGAGCTATCCTGAGGGCTCCGCTCAAGTCAGTTAAAGGGGGGGAGAGAGAGAAATAGATAAAATGTACTCTTTGATATTAATTTCGCAACCCCCTTGTTCCGGAGGGGACACGATAGGACAACTGGTTGTTTACTAACATTTTGATAATTCGAAGTTATGACGAAAATCAAACCAATTCTACCTTGAAAGGGAGATGCCAGAGTGTGTGAAATTAATGTTCAAACTAAAAACTTTTTACAATACTTAATCGCAAAAAAGGAGAAAAAATGAAGAAAATTTTGAAATTAAGTATGTGGGGAATATTGATAATCGGATTATTTAATTGCAGTGAAACTAATACTTATAGAAGAATATCTGTGGCAGATTATATAAGCAAAATGAAGGCGGGCTGGCTTGGTCAAATGGCAGGCGTTGGTTGGGGCGGGCCAACAGAATTTAAATATACTGCAAAAATGATTCCCGAAGATAAAGTTCCTGTGTGGTCTTCGGAAATGGTAAATCAGCAATATCAGGATGATATTTATGTGGAAATGACATTTTTGAAAACTCTTGAAGATTATGGATTTGATGTTTCTATACGACAGGCAGGAATCGATTTTGCCAATAGCCAATATATGCTATGGCATGCAAATCAGGCCGGTCGCCATAATTTACGTGCTGGTATTGCTCCACCCTATTCCGGTCATCCTAAATATAATCTTCATGCCGATGATATTGATTACCAGATCGAAGCTGATTATTCAGGGTTAATTGCACCGGGCTTACCACAGGTTGTTATTGATCTTGGTGAGAAATTTGGCCGTTTAATGAATTATGGAGATGGTGTATATGGAGGTCAGTTTGTCGGTGCTATGTACGCTGAAGCCTTTTTTGAAAAAGATATTCACAAAATTATTGATGCTGGTTTAGCCTGTATTCCAGAAGGTAGTAAATATGCTGAAGCAATCATGGATGTTATCAAATGGCACAAAGAAAACCCAAAGGATTGGCAAAAAACCTGGCAGTTAATTGAAAATAAATACAATTTAGACCCTAATCATAGAAAATTCAGTTGTAGCGGACCAGATTCGAAATTTAATATTGATGCCAAAATAAATGGCGCCTATATTGTTATGGGACTTTTATATGGTGAAGGTGACATTGATCAGACAATAATTATCTCAATGAGATGTGGTCAGGATTCTGATTGTAATCCCTCTAACGCTGGTGGTATTTTAGCAACATCAATGGGTTTGGAGAATCTGCCTGAAAAATATAAATCCGGAATTGATGAAATTACAAAATTTTCATATACCGCTTATAACTTTCCATCATTAATTAACGTATGTAAGGACTTAAGTAAAGAAGCCATATTGAAATCTGGTGGAAAGATTGAAAAAAATTCAAAAGGCATAGTGGAATACGTGATACCAATTCAGAAACCGGTTGTACCAAAATTAGAGCAATCTTGGAAACCTAGAGAAATTACTGAAGATGTTAATTATTCTGACAGTGAAATGGAAAAGATCAAATTCAAATTACATAACATAGAAGAGTTTGTTGATGTATGGCAGGTTGCCGGACCATTTCAAAAAGAAGGTGTTGAAGTTGAAGAATTATTTGATGTAAAATTTGAACCGGAGATTAATGATAAATATAACCAATGGAAAAAAATACCAATAGGTGAAGATCAATATATCGCTAATAATATTAATTTGTATAAATTATTTAAATCTGAGCAAAGTGTTGCCTATTTAAAAACAACAGTGTTCATGGATAAGAGTCAAAAAGTTATATTTGAACTCGGCTCTGATGATGGTGTTAAAGTATGGGTTAATCAAAACCTAGTCCATCAGAATAATGTGCTTCGAGGCCATGAAGCTTCGCAGGATGTGTTTGAAGTGAATATGAAAAAAGGTTGGAATAAAGTTTTATTGAAAATAACCCAGGGAGTTGGAGGTTGGGCTGCTTCCTTGGTAATTACTGATTTGGATAGAAAAACTTTTCCTGAAATGGAATATAAATGAAGAAAAATAAAGAAAAACTTGTAAATTCCCGACGCAAATTTATTAAGTCAACAAGTATATTGTTAATGGCTTGTGGCTTGAATGTAGAAAATATATCGGCTTCTTCAAGAAAAAAATCAGGTTTTAAAGTGTTGGAAGAGAATGACCGCTTTGATATAGGGAATACTGGCAATCAAATTATCCAAAAAGCCTATGACCTTGGTTTTTTATATGAAGAAAAACATATGGGATGCGCACGGTGCACGGTTGCTTCACTACAGGATGCGATTGATTTTGTTCCAGCAGATATTGGATTATTTAGATCTGCCAGTTGCCTGGATGGTGGTGCGACTCAGACTAAGCTTGCAAACTGTGGAGCATTTACTGGGGCGGGCATGTTTATCGGATGGATTTGTGGAACAGAAAGATTTGGCGATAATAAATTATCACATAAATTGATCCATGAAGTTCATAAATATTTTCAAAAAGAATATGGCAGTGTTATTTGTAAAAAAATACGAGATAGTGCAGAAAGTAATTGCCCGGAGGTTGTTGGTAAAGCAGCCCAACGGACAACAGAAATTATATTGAAACAATTTACAAATTATGAGTAAATAAATTAAAAACGAGGCTAAGATGAAAAATTTAAAAATTGTAGTTATTGGTAGTGCTAATACTGATATGATTATTAAAATGGAAAGAATTCCCAAGCCAGGTGAAACAATACTTGGTGGTAAATTTCATACTGCAGCAGGTGGAAAAGGTGCTAATCAAGCTGTAGCTGCTGCTCGTGCTGGTGGCAATGTCACTTTTGTTGCACGTGTTGGTGATGATATGTTTGGACAGCAAGCCATTAAAGGTTTTAAAAAGGACAATATCAATGTAGAAAATGTTTTGACTGATGATTCTGAACCTTCCGGGGTTGCCTTAATTTTCGTCGATGATAATGGTGAAAATAGTATTGCTGTAGCATCAGGGGCTAATGCTCAATTATCAGTAAAAGATGTAGAAAATGCCAGAAATGTCATATTGGATGCGGATATATTACTGATGCAATTGGAAACCCCTCTTGATACCATTCGAGCTGCTGCAAAAATTGCTCATGAAAACGGATGTCAGATAATATTAAATCCTGCACCTGCACAAATTCTTGATGATAAATTATTATCAATGTTGGATATTCTTACACCAAATGAAACTGAAGCAGAACTATTAACCGGTATTAAGGTAACTGACATTGAAAGTGCAAAAAATGCAGGGAAAGCTTTATTAGACAAAGGATTGAAAACAGTAATTATAACTCTTGGAAGTCAGGGTGCGTTATTGGTTACTGCCAATGAAACCGAGTTAATTGAAGGATTCAAAGTAGATGCAGTTGATACAACTGCTGCCGGTGATACTTTTAATGGAATTTTAGCAGTAGGTCTTGCAGAGAAAAAAAACTTGAAAGAGGCCATTAGATTCGCTAATGCTGCCGGTGCACTTTCTGTAACAAAACTTGGAGCACAACCATCAGCACCATCGCATCAAGAAATTGAATTGTTGTTGCATAAGTAATATTAGCATGTTGCTAATCATAGAACTATTATTAATTTATATTGCATCTTATGAAAATGATTTTTAAATCAAATCATATGGTTGATCCAAATATGACCTACAAAAAATATAATTTTCAGGCAACTGATAGAATAATTTCGAGATCAGAGTATGCCGAAAAATTATGTGGGTTTTGGCTGGCACAAAACATTGCTAACTGGACATGATTGATAACAGACATGGAAAAAAATTGATTCGGGATTACAAGAAGATAAAATAAATATTCTGAAATATTAGTCAAAAATTTTATCAAGATACAATGTAATTGTTTGCACTTTTTCTTTGCCAGGCTTTATCTTCATCATAGCCTCTTTCCCATTATATTTTAATCTTAGTTGGTTATTTTCACCAGGTTTAATTTCAAAAGTAAGCATATCATTCAAGTCCTTTGTTTCATCCACTGATTTTCCGCTGGATATAACCTGTTTATTTCCACATAAAATTACAGGAATCGAAACACGCTTTCCTCGTTCAGTATTAAACACACGAACACTCAAAAGAATCAATTGATTTCTTTGTATCTCGGTATATCTGTCAGTAATATTAATACCACTAACATATTCAATATCAAAATTTCTCCAGGCAGCTGGAAAAACAACATCTGTTTTTTTGAAAGAAACAGCATAAATACTATTTAATTGGTTTTCTTTCTTTGCCTGAGCTGCACGCTCACTAAACCAGGTTTTATCAAAAGGTCCTGGTTCTCCGGCACCCAAAAAATGCCAACCGTCATCCCATATTTCTACCCAAGAATGGTTTCCTTCCACATTGACCCATTTTGGAATTCCCACAAACCTGGCGGGAATTCCTACAGACCGACAGGCATCAACCAGTAAAATAGACAGACCTGTACATGAAGCAATCCCCACCTCAATAGATTCATAGGGACTTTGATCTGCTTTAGGTCTTTCGGTTGAATAATGAACGTCAAGAATATCCCATATTTCATTATTCAATTTTACGGCTCCTTCACCAGGAGACTTACAATCTTTAACAATAGGATAAAATCTTTCAAAAAAATCATATCTCCACTGATCACGCCTCTCATTAATATTCGAATAGGGTAAAATATAATTTTGAAAAAGTGTATCCTGTATCGAAATTCCCCAGGAAATTTTCTCATGAATATTTATGGCATCCTGCACATTTTTAACTAAATAATCTGCACTTAAACCAGTCAGATCACATTCCGGCATATTTGTTATTAAAAACAGCATCAATTCCCTTTGATCAAAAGTTACTTTTTTCAGGGCATCCTGCAAC
>JAOZSR010000074.1:0-12131 GCA_029939575.1 Fidelibacterota bacterium | reverse complement strand
AAACAGCATCAATTCCCTTTGATCAAAAGTTACTTTTTTCAGGGCATCCTGCAACTCAATACAATTCTTACCTGCATTCTGAAACGCAATATTTAATTTCCTTTGATATTCCTGTTGAATATTCACAGAAACCTGACACAAATCCTTTTTGGCACAATGAAGAAAGATAAGTAAGACTATAAATATTACATTTAGTTTTTTCATTTTTATTCTTTCTTTAGACAAAGTAATTCAAATCACACGACATTGATAATCCTCAACAAACCTAATCTATTATTATTTCATCAATAAATATCCAGGTTTTGCCGCCGGCACCTTTGTGCCATTCAGGACATCTTTTTATATTTTTGGCCACAACCTTCACAAAACGTGTTCTTTCATCAATTTTTGCAGGATAATCATTTAGGAGAACACCATCCTGGTTTTTTGGAATTGTATTATTAACTCGAATTGTATTTCTATATTTTTTCCCATCTTCAGAAAAACTATATTCCACATATTCCGGTAAAAATATCCATGTGTTAATATCCTGTAAACATTCTGCTTTTACTGAATTTATCTGTACAATCTTCCCCAGATCAATCTCCGCAATTACATCTACTTCCTCAAAACCCAACCAGTCTCCACTACGATAATTATGCCCACCATGAATAAAATCCACTAACGTTTGAGGACCATCAGCAGCATATAGATCATCAAATTCTGAAGACAATGTAATATCTCTTTTATAAGGAATTTTAATGAAGGAAGCTTTTTCTATACGACTTTCGCCATATCCTGATTTTTGAGCCATTGCCTGAATTGTTACAGATTTATTTATTTTCAATGGTTCTGAATATTGGGTTGAATTTATTGTCGGCTTACTGCCATCAATTGTGTAATAGATTATTGCATTTTCATCAATGCAATCAAGGGTTACAGTCTGCTCTTTATAAAATGCAGTTTTGGCATATCCAAATCGAGGATTTGCTGTAAATTTTTCCATTATTTTTGATTTTGGTAAATCTTCAAAATTATTTCCCCAATTAAAATTTGGTGAATCACTCATAATAAATTTAAGTTCACCACCATTAACAATATCCTGGTGACTAATATAGGATTTTGTATAATTTTCACCATTCAGCATAACTGAATTGATATATTTATTTTTCAGCGAATTATTTTTGGCAATAATTGTAAAAGTTTTACCCATCCCAACCTTTATCTCGGCTTTTTTAACCATTGGACTTCCAATTACATAATAATCCTCTCCCGGGCAAAATGGATAAAATCCCAAAACACTAAAAATATACCAGGCTGACATTTGTCCGCAATCATCATTACCACAAAGTCCATCTGGGCCTGTAGAATATAATTCAGTATTAATTTTTCTCACAAGTGCCTGGGTTTTCCATGGCTTACCAATAAAATTATAAAGATATGCCATATGATGGCTTGGTTCATTTCCATGGGCATATTGTCCTATTTGTCCGGAAATATCAGGCTGATATCGACCACTCAGGTCTGGAGATTCATCATATATAGCATCAAGTTTTTTGTCAAAAATTTCCTTACCGCCAAAAAGTTCAATCAAACCGGTTACATCCTGTGGTGCCAGAAAACTATATTGCCAGGCGTTTGCTTCTGTATAATGACCTGAGACGGATTTTGGATTAAAGGGAGTAGTCCATCTGCCATTATCAACAGGTCGCATAAAATTTGTTTCTTTATCAAATACATTTCGAAAATAGTTTGCCCGCTCAATATATTTTTGATAATCATCGGTTTTACCCAATTCTCCGGCAACCCTGGCTATACACCAGTCATCATAGGAATACTCCAGCGTTTTTGAAACTGATTCGTGCTCAATATTCGCCGGTAAATACCCCTGTTCCCGATAGGCTTTTAATCCGGGTTGTTCCTGTTCTGCACTGGATTTCATTGCTTTAAACGCATGCTCAATATCAAAATTTTTATATCCTTTCATCCAAGCATCAACAATTACAGGAATAGAATGGTATCCAATCATACAATTTGTTTCATTAGAGGCCAACTCCCATACCGGCAATAATCCACTTTGATCATATTTCTTCAGCATTGAATTTATCATATCAAGATTTCGCCCACTTTCAATTAAAGTAAAAAGAGGATGCACTGCCCGATAAGTATCCCAAAGTGAAAACACAGTATAATTAGTAAATCCGACTGCCTTATGAATCTCTCCATCCATTCCACGAAATCTATTATCTACATCCATAAATATATTTGGAGCAAGTAATGAATGATATAAGGCTGTATAAAAAATGATTTGTTGATCCAGGTTGAGTGCTTCTACTTTTATCTTACTTAAAGAATTTTGCCAACTTTTTTTTGCCGCTGTTGCTACATAATCAAAATCCCAACCTGCAATTTCAGCCTTTAAATTATTATAAGCACCCTCAATACTTACAGCAGATAGAGCAACATTCATTAATATTTGTTCATCCGGTTCTGTTTGAAAATCCAAAACCAATTTAATATTCTTTCCTCTTGCTTCACTGCTTTTTAGTAAAATACAGTCATCTTTATAAATATTTGCTTTTGTAAAAGCTTTTGATAATTTTGCAACAAAATAAAAGCAATGCTCTCTTGCCCAACCGTGAGAACATCGATACCCCACTATTTCATTCTGATTGACAATTTTAATAAATAATTCTCCAGCCTGATCTTGAATCCCATGGACTAAATCAAAAAGTATGTGAGCCTTTTCGGTTTGTGGAAAAGTATATCGGTGCACGCCAACGTGCTGGGTGGCCGTCAACTCAGCTGTTACATTATAATCAAGCAATTTTACTCTGTAATATCCAGCCTCGGCAACTTCCTGATCATGTGAAAATCGAGAACGATATCCTCTATCAGGACTATCATACTCTCCTGCATTTAATTTAACATTTCCAGTAATTGGCATAACCATAATATCACCATAATCACTAGCGCCGGTACCACTTAAATGAGTATGGCTGAAACCTTCAATAGTATTGCTGTTGTAATGATATCCGGAACAATGATTCCAATCCCGGTTTTGACAATCAGGACTTAATTGTATTGAACCAAAAGGCAAAGTTACTCCGGGATAAGTATGTCCACTCCCTCCTGTTCCAATAAATGGGTCAACAAATTCCGTTAAAGACTGCCCAGGATCTCCACATGAAATAAACATTCCAATCAAAATAATAATCAAGATATCTGTTGAAGATTTTACCTTATCAGAAATATAATAAATCATTAGACTTCCCTTTTTTCATTATTTTGTGAAACTTTAGACAATGCGTATTTATATTTTATAAAATCAAAGTGTATAAAATTTAATGTATTCTGCCTGTACTTTCTAATTATTCATTTGAAAAAATAAGCGAATTTAATTAATTAACCCAAATAAAAATCAATCTGTATCAGTCACAGATTATTACCACTAAATCAGAAAAATCATTAATATATCAAAAAATCTCAGCAAGCCATTGCCTTGGAGCAAGTCATTTCTGCTAAATATTAATTTCTTACATTAACGAGAGAAAAAAGTGAAAATAAAAAACCCTCATAAACAAGTTATTATGAGGGTCAAAAGTCTGTAGCGGAGCAGGGATTCGAACCCCGGGCACGCGGATTATGATTCCGCTGCTCTAACCAACTGAGCTACTCCGCCATATTCCAAAAAAGCGAGAAAATTTAATAATACAATTTTTCATATACAACAAATTTTAAAAATTATATCTACTTTACATTAAAAATCCTAATGAAATACTATAATCGTCTGTTAACAAAAAAGTTACAGAACACTCTAATTGTTTATAATAAGGAAAAAAAATTCCATTTTGGATATTTATTAAAATAGAAATGTTTTACTTAAGTATGCTAACACACAAACATACAGGAAATTAACTCAGCATATTTCCTATAACCTTTACATTCCTTCAATTTAACGGGTTAAAGTATTTTGACCAATTAACAGGATACCTAATTAATTTTTAAAGATACTATAGAGAATTCTTTACTTTAAGTGAATATTTATGTAATTTTAGCACTAAATTATGAAGATAATAAGATATTTAAAAAAACCACAGAAAATAGTAACCAAACGCAGGCAAGATGAAAAAAATCTAAAAATTGCATTCTTGTCATTGATTATTTTTCTTTTATTAACATTGATTTACTTCATTCCTCGTTCAGTTCCAACCAATAAAATATTCATTCAACAGGGTTCAGCAATTTTAAATAACAAAATAAAACAGGAATTAATCAGTAAAGGTTACAAATTATTAAGTTCAGATTCTAACAATCAGGAAGCCAATTTATATTTCCAAATCCCTCAGCAAATGGATGATGTAATAGTAAAAAACCAAGTAAAATCTATTTTAAATAAAAATAACCTCAATCTTAAAAAAATTACTAGCCTGTCAGGTAAAAAGGGCCTTACTGTTTATGTTGATCATCAAAATTCTCCGATTGGCTCTATTTCCTTATTAAGAGATATGGATTATTCCAAATATATAATCAGGAAAAAAGCCAAAAAAGAGATGCCAAAACTGGCTATTATTATCGATGATTTTGGAAATAGTAATAATTCAACTCTTTATAACTTAATAAATATTGATGCAGATATTACGATTTCTGTCATTCCTGGACATCGATTTTCCAGGTGGGCTGCATCTGAAGCAGTCAAAGCTGGCAAAGAGGTTATGCTTCACATGCCAATGCAACCGGAAAATCCAAGACTTGCAAAAGGGGAAGAATCTTTTATCCTGCATAAAGATCTGGATAGTCTGAGAATCATAGGACGCATTGAAGCGGCATTAGCAGAATTACCTCAAGTTATAGGAATGAACAATCATATGGGCTCATTGGCAACTTCAAACCAAAAGCTAATGAAAATTATATTATCAAATTTAAAGAAAAAAGGTCTATATTTTATTGATAGTCTGACTTCTCCTCGTTCTGTGGCTTATGAAATTGCTCGTCAGTTAGAGATTCCCACTGCTGTAAGAACAGTATTTCTTGACAATAATAGAGAAAAGACTGAAATTCTTATGCAATTTGAAAAAGCTGTAAAGGTAGCCAGACTAAGTGGAAAAGCAATAGCTATCGGGCATGTTTATCCGGAAACCTTAAATGCACTGAAAACAATTATTTCCCAAAAAGAACATTTAGGAATTTCAATAGTTTTTGCATCAGAGATTGTAATATAACAAAGGATTAAATTATGGCATATTTAGAAGTAAACCTGGACCCATTTATTTCTCTTGAGAATATAGTAAAAAGTCCCCTGACAAACCCATTGCACCTTTTAAGTTCTATTGAGTCAATTGGTGTTGGCGGAATCAGCTTCACATACAGAGAAGAACTATTTTCAGTAAAAGATACTGAAATATTCAGGAAAATGACAGATAGCCGAATTAATATTCGTGTAATTCCGGATGTTGAACCAATCCGGAACGCATTACTATTGAAGCCGGACATGATTACAATAATAAATCCCTCAAATAGTTATAAAACTCTGGAAATCCCATCCCAAAGAATAAAAGAACTCATCAATATGATTTCAGGTAATCATGATATCGGGCTTTCCCTGAGACTTGAGCCTGATATTAAGCAATTGAAAGAAGCCTATCAACTGGGAGTTGACGAAGTCGAAGTTGCCACGAACCAACTATCAACTGAAAAATTACATACAGATTTTTTCAATACACTCCAGACAATAACACATTGTATAAAAGTTGGAACTAAGAATAATCTTAGAGTTTCAATTGGAGGAGATTTAAATCCCAGAATTTTACATGCATTAAAAGAATTAATTGAAGTTGAATTTATTTCCATTGGAAATAACATATTATCTCAAACCCTGGTAATGGGTTTTGAGCAGACAATAAGAAACATATCACAAATTATTGAAATAAAATAAAGGAGAAAAATAAAAATGATATTAATTACAAATTATTATAGAGGAAAAATTGTTGAAAATTTTCATATTGGCTATGCAGTAGCAGTTGATGAAAACGGAGAAGAACTTTTTACTGCCGGTGATGGCGATTACCCAATTTATATTGGTGCTACAGCAAAACCTTTTCTAACAGCTACTTTATATGAAGCTGAAGTAAATAAAAAATTCAAAATTACTGATGAAGAAATGGCACTTGTTTGTTCTTCCCATAATGGTGAACCGGCTCAAACTGATCTTGTTAGTAAAATACTAAAAAAATCTGGCCTAACACTGGAAAACCTGCAGTGTGGAGTTCATTCACCGCTTGATAAATTGAGTTGGGAACAATTAATAATTCAGGGTCGTCGTCCCACGGTATTACATAATGAAAATTCCGGTACTCATGCCGGAATGCTGGCATATGCAAAAGTACTTGATGCCAATCTGGAAAATTATTTCAGCCTTGATCATCCTATTCAAAAAAACTTTTTGTCTAAAATTAAAGAGTATTCCGGCAAAGAAAAAGTACCTACAGAAGTTGGTAATAGTGGCGCACCAACATATTTTATGCCTCTAAAAAACCTTGCCATGATGTATAATAAATTAGTATCGGGAAATGACAAAATTCTCGATAAAGTTTATCACATGATGTCCTTGAACTCTAAGTTTATTGCCGGCAAATCAAGATTTGATACTGATTTTATTTCTGCTATGAATGGTAAAGCTGTTTCAAAAACCGGTTTTGAGGGTGTGCGGGCAATAGGTGCAAAAACTAAAGCCGGTAATCCGGTAGGAATAGCTCTTAAAGTTCTTAGTGGTAATACTCAGGCAGCAGATTCCATGGCAATTACTATTATGAAAAATTTAAATCTTATTGATAATGACGTTAGTAGCAAACTGAGTAAATATGAAACTCCAACAATCAAAAACCATATCGATAAAAAAATCGGTAAAATTGAAACTGTCATTAAAAAGGATAATGTATAATCCTGTTTATTACAAAAATATCTAACAAAAATAAAACAGCCAAACCAATTCATTTTTTAGGTTTGGCTTTAGTATAGTAGGACAATGAAAAAAACAATATTTTTTGATCTTGGCAATGTACTTTTAAGTGTTAATAAAAAAAAAGCAATAGAACATTTTTCACGGCTTACAAATATTTCTGCCACTAAAATAAATGATAGTATTGACTGGAATACCGAAGAGGCTTTTGAAAAAGGCGAACTGACAATTCCGGAATATATAAAAATCGTGCAGAAAAAACTCAATTTAGAAGATCATTTTACTGAAGAAAGCGCTATAAAAATATGGCAAGATGTTTTTGAAAAAATGGAACCTGTTATAGATATTTTATATCAGGTAAAATCACAAACAAAAATATTTCTTCTTTCAAATACAAATGCTCTACATATAAAAGCAGTAAGAAAAAAGTTTAATATTCTGGATGAATTTGACGGCCTGGCTTTATCCTATGAATTGAAATGCAGGAAACCGGAACCTGCAATCTATAAAAAAGCCCTTTTAATGGCAGATGCTGAGCCAGCAGAATCAATTTTTATTGACGATCTTAATGAGAATATTATTGCTGCTAAAAAAATTGGAATCTCTGCTCTGCAATATAAATCAACCCCGGAATTAATTGCATTCTTAGCAAATGAAGGCTTTTCAATAAAGTAACATGAATTCAGGCAATTATATTATCAAAATTTCATGGTAGAGCCAATTAGGTAATTAATAAAATGTTGTACAGGAAAATAAATGAAAAATAAATTTAAAGCTATAGTATTTGATTTTGATGGAGTTGTTGTAGATTCTGAGCCGCTATATGAAGAAACCGCTACTGAATTATTTTCAGAGTATGGGATAACAATTCCAAAAAATGACTGGAAAATATTTAAAGGAGTAAGTGAAAAAAAGTTTTTTGAATTGGCAATTGAGAAATACAAAATCGATGAAGATATAGAAACATTGATTAAAAAGGACAAGGCTATTCTCAAAGATTTCTTTACCAAAAAATTAGATTATATGCCAGGCTTTCTGGAATTTTTAAACCAAATTAAGAATATTTTCCAGATCGGCCTGGTAACATCTAGCTCACGGGAATTATTAACCTGGATATACTCAAATACAAAAATAAATGACCACTTTAAATATACAATTACGTCCTCAGATATAGACAAACCCAAGCCAGACCCGGAACCATTCCTGGCAATCAGCAAAATGTTAGACATTTCCATCCGGGAAATTTTAGTTATAGAAGATTCGATAAACGGTTTAAAATCTGCTAAAGCAGCCGGAGCAAGCACAATCGGATTTCTTAGTAGTTTTTCGAAGACAGAATTAAAAATCAGTAATTATTTTAGTGAGAGTTTTGAGGATGTAGCAAAAATCCTTGGGCTTTAAATATTTATTACTTGCATTTATATAAAAATAGCGAGAAATTTAAAACTAAATTATGTTGTTTTATAAAGTGAATTATTTACAAATGTCGCACAAAAATTTAAATTGCTTTTTATTAAAAAGCGCGCTTCAATCTTTTCGGAAACTTCTTCTGAAAAGCCAAAATCAGTTAATTATCCCATTTAAAAATAATTTTCATCTAGTAGAAAACTATTTTTTGTTCCTAAATAATATAAAAAAGGAAAATCCCATATGTTAAATCACAAAAGATATTATAACTATTTACAAAAAAATCCTTTACAGCACATTATTGATAAGGCTCCCATATATGTTAAATATTTGGCTGCCCGAAAATTTTTATATAAGGATTATAAATTAATCGAAGAATTAAACCTGGAACTTCAAAAATACAAACCGTTACAGAAATTATTATCTAGTCAGGATAATGACGGAGTATGGAATATAGATCAAGAATACAAAGTCGCGGAAAGAACCAAATCCATGACTTTTTTGAACCAAATTATCAACCTGAAAGCATTATTAGATTATAGTTGTAATAAAGGATATCCCGAAGTACAAAAAGGTTTAATTGCATTATTAAAATCACAAAAATCTGATGGAAAATTTCCTTTACATTTACATCATCAGGGGTTTACTCTTTTATTATTAGAGCAATATGGATTACAGGGAAATCCCTTTGTAGAAAAAGGATTCCGATGGATATCCAGAAAACAGCGCTCTGATGGTGGTTGGTTATCATCAGCTATGATTCCTGAAAATCAGAATATAAAAAGCACAAAAAGCGATATTTGGACCACTTTAATTATATTACATGCATTTAGTAAACACACAAGATTAAATACATCAGAAAATTGTAAAAAAGCAATTGACTTTGTGCTAAAAAATTATTTCCTGCAAAGCACAACCACCTTTTTCCCTGAACCAAATGCCTGGTCTCATTTTTCTTCAGATTATTCAACAACCGGGATTTTCAGGGGTGGAACATTGAAATTTCTGGAAGTACTTGCTCCCTTTGGCAATATTCACAAGCATCCAAACTTTAAAAAAGCACTTAACTGGCTCATAAGTACTCAATTAAGTTCAGGCCTTTTTCCAGCAATTGCCGGCAAATCAAAAGAGGGTGACTATATGGTTACCTTTAGAGTACTTGCCGTTCTAGATGAAATTGCAAAAAGCAATTAGGAAAAATGGAAAAAAATATTATCTTTTGATACAAGATTTAAATTAAATAATTAAGGAGATATAAAAAAAATGACCAATACTAAAAAAACCCAGACTTTCAGCGCTGTACCTGAAATTTTTCCTATTATGGCTCTCAGGAATACAGTGTTATTCCCTCAACAGGTTATTCCTATTTATATCGGCAGAGAACGTTCATTAAACCTTATAGAAGATCTCTCAGAAAATAAAAAACAGATTGTGGTTGTTGCTCAAAAAGATGGAGCAATAGAAACTCCTAATAAAGAAGAATTGTTTAAATGGGGTACAATCGCCCAGGTTTTAAAAATTTTCAACATGCCTGATGGTAGTAAAAGCGCAATTGTTCAGGGTATGGAACGGGCACAAATTCAATCTTTTTTTCAGGAAGAACCATTTTTTAAAGGTACTGTGATAAGAGCTGAAGATATTTTATCTGAGCAACAAAAAATAGAAATAGATGCGTTAATTACAAATATGCGACAAATTTATAATAAATTAATCGAAGTCGCACCATATCTAACCGAGGAACATTCTTCAATATTATCAAACATACAACATCCTGGAAGACTTGTGGATAGAGCAATGCACCTCTTAAATGTCCCTGTTAATGAAAAGCAGGAAATCCTTGAAGAATTGGATATTAAGAATCGTCTTGAAAAAGCAACTGTTATTATGAATCGTGAAATTCAACGCATTGAACTTGGTGAAATGATTCAGGCCGAAGTTCAGAGTGAAATATCCAAAACCCAACGTGAATATTTTTTACGTGAACAGATGAAAACCATTAAAAAAGAGTTGGGTGAAGACGATGGAAAAATTGAAATTAAAGAATTTGAAGAAAAAGTTAAAAAATGTAAAATGTCTGAAGAAGCTAACAAAGTTGCCGATAAAGAGTTAAAACGGCTCCAACGCATTCCCCCGGCTTCACCCGAATATACAGTTTCAAGAACCTACCTTGAGTGGTTAACAGAATTACCCTGGAATCATTTTACTGATGATAACATTGACACTAAAAAAGCCAAAGAGACTCTCGACGGTGATCATTATGGACTTGATAAGGTCAAGGAGAGAATTCTGGAATACCTGGCAGTTAGAAAACTTAAAGAAAAACTTGATGGTGATGATAAATCCAGAGGCCCAATTCTATGTTTTGCAGGCCCTCCCGGAGTAGGAAAAACTTCAATGGGAAAATCTATAGCCAAAGCAATGGGAAGAAAATTTGTACGAATTTCCCTTGGTGGTGTTAGAGATGAAGCCGAAATACGTGGTCACAGACGTACATATATTGGAGCTTTACCGGGCAGAATTATTCAAAGTATAAAAAAATGTGGCTCAAGCAATCCTATATTTATGCTTGATGAAATTGACAAAGTCGGTGCTGATTTTCGTGGTGATCCCTCATCAGCTTTACTGGAAGTCCTTGATCCGGAACAAAACTCTACGTTTAGTGACCATTATTTAGAAGTTACCTATGATCTATCAAAGGTCATGTTTATTGCTACCGCTAATTTAAAAGACCCTATTTTACCCGCCCTAAAGGACAGAATGGAAACCTTGGATTTTACAGGATATATTGAAGACGAAAAATTAAATATTGCTAAAAGATTTTTGATTCCAAAACAAGTCAAAGAGCATGGGCTTTCATCATTATCAATCGAATTTAAAGATGATGCACTCAAAGCATTAGTACGCAGTTATACAAGAGAAGCTGGTGTGCGAAATTTGGAGCGTGAAATTGCAAATGTATGCAGAAAAATTGCCCGAATAGTTGCTGAAAATACCCGCAGGAAAAAATTTGTTGTTGATGAAAAAAAGGTCGAGGAATACCTGGGACCTAAGAAAATATTAGTTGACCTTGCCGAAAGAATTGACAGGCCTGGGGTTGTTATTGGACTTGCGTGGACTTCGGTCGGCGGTGACATTCTATTTATTGAAGCAACTAGTATGAAAGGCTCGGGTAAACTGAAACTTACTGGTCAGTTAGGCGATGTAATGAAAGAATCTGCTGAAGCTGCCTGGAGTTATATTCGCGCCAACGCTAAAAACTTAAAAATCGATGAAAAATTATTTTCAAATCTTGATGTACATATCCATGTTCCTGCCGGTGCAATACCCAAAGACGGACCTTCCGCCGGTGTTACAATATTAACTGCTCTCTATTCATTGCTAACAAAGAAAAAATTGCATGAAAAACTTGCAATGACCGGAGAAATTACTTTACGGGGAAACGTTTTGCCTGTAGGTGGTATTAAAGAAAAAGTTATCGCCGCCAACCGGGCCGGTATCAATACTCTTATCCTTCCGGATCATAATAAAAAAGACTTGGTTGAAATTCCGGAAAAAGTACAAAAAGAAATGACTTTTCACTTTGTAAAAGAAATGTCAGAAGTATTGAGAATTGCAGCACCAAAAAGTTCTTAATAAAATATTTTTTTACTTGATATTTGGAAAAAGTTACGTAAATTTCCACGCTTTTTAATTGAAATGAAAAGTTTAGGGCGTTTAGCTCAGTTGGTTTAGAGCACCTGCCTTACAAGCAGGGGGTCGTAGGTTCGAATCCTACAACGCCCACTTC
>JAOZSR010000152.1 GCA_029939575.1 Fidelibacterota bacterium | reverse complement strand
TCAGAATCTTTTGGCCATTTCATGCCATCAACCATTCCTCTTCTGCCAACCTGACCATAATTTCTAAAACCCACAAGTACTTGATTTCCATCCATAAGACCCTCACGTAGTGCAGATCTGTCTCCAGCCGGGTCTTCCGGACCTTCATATATTTTGCCACTCTGCGCAAAAACCTGAAAAGTATAAAGGGAGAGTAGCAATAGTATATAAGTAAAAATTAATATCTGTTTTTTTACCATAATTAATCTCCTGATAGGTAAAACTTGTTAAAATTGAAATTCCAGGCCCAATTTTACTGTACGCGGTGCAGCATACATATCGGGATTTTGCAACACATCATAATAATCAGAAAAATTGCTTCTATGTGTAATAATATCCGCCGGACGGACGATTCCCGTATAAGCGCGTCCTGTAGTGGTGTTCACCTTGTCTTCGTTTAAATTAGCAAATATATTATAGGCCAATAAGGTTAATCTCACATCTATATTCCTTAAAGTTAACAGGTTATAAAACGCGTTTAAATCAACATTGAATTGTGAAGGCCGTACTTGATTATTGGGTAACAAACTAATCACTTTGAGCCGGCTCTCTGTAATGGGAGTCCATGAATATGGTTGTCCAGAACTATATACAGTCAAAAGAGAAAGACCATATTTGGTAGTATTATACTCTGCCATTATATTCAGAGTATGACGCTGGTCCCATTCTAATGGAATTAATTTATTTACCGGATCCTGATCCTGTCCCGCCCTGTTGAAAGCAAGTTCGGGAGTATCGGCAACACCACGAGTATATTGTAACGTGTAATTGGCATTCAGAGTAATGTTGTCGCCTATTCTCGCATGATATTTCAGTTCTAAACCTCTAACGTTTCCATAATCTTTATTATCATATATTCCGAAGCGAATTGTGCTGTATGTATAAAGCATTTTGGAACTTAACAAATCATATATATCCTTATAAAAGACAGCAACTTCAAAATCCATTTTCCGTGTCAATTGGTACCACAAACCAACTTCATAACTAATGGTTTTTTGGGCTTTTAGAAGTGGATTCCCGATCCAGCCCAATTCAGTTACAGTAAAAGAATTATTCTGATAATAATAATTTAGTGGTGGAACCTGCATAAAATGACCATAGGCAAATCGAAGTAATGCTGTTTCTCCCAGTTTATAAGCCAATCCTAACCGGGGGCTGAACTGGTATTGTGGATCTGCGTTAGGATATTTACTCATCCTTGATTCGTCATTATAGTAATCCTGATTTGCCGGATTTCTCAAATTTGTTGGATAAACAGTACTCGGATCAAAATAATCCAGACGTATTCCAAAATTAATAACCAGGTTTTGGAATTCCATTTTGTCCTGCACGTAAGCGGCAAATTGAGTGGGTTTTTTCTTATATCGATCAGTATATATTGAACTGTCAGAGCGTACCTCAGGTTCATAATAATCATATGTACGTTTCCCTGTATTTGGATCTATTGTGAACATTGATTCGAAATCGGTTCCTTCGTATGCATTTCTTATATTAATCCAGTTATGGTCCAGCAAGATTTTTGCTGCATCAATACCGGTTTTCAAACTGTGGTTTTTATGTACTTGCCATGTTAAATCAAATTTTATTCGGGACGTCTCTTCAGTATCCTGTATGTTAATTTTGTCTTGTCCGCCCGTAGAAAACCATTGACCCGTTATTCTACTATAACGATCATGAACATATCCCGGATCAAATACATCTTTAAAAACATATTGGCCACTTTCGTATTTAATATAGGACATTTTTAACTCATAAAATGCCTTATGGCTTAACATATGATTAACATGAAAGGCAATCATATTTGATTTGTTATTATTAGTTGCCATTCCATTGGGATTAAAAGAATACTGGTGGTTATAGTTTTGATATTTATTTTCGTTAAAAGTATATATTAAGGACGTTTTTAGAGATGTAAACGGCTTAAGGGTTAATTTTCCCAAAAGGTTTACTTCCTCTCTGTCATTCATCGATACAAAGGAATTGTCCCCGTATGCATCACTAATATATTGGTTGGGATAATTTCCGAAGTCACTGTAATCATTTACATTAAAACGATTAATACCATATAAATAGCCTGGATTATTAAAGTATCGTCCATCGAATATGAAATTCAGATTATCAGTAAGTGCCGGCCCTGAAAGACTAAATTTATAATCTTGAATACCTATTTTTTTATCATCAATACCAGCATATATTTCCTTGTGAGATGTAAAATAATTACCAATGTTTATTGACGCTGATCCATGTAATTTATTACCCCCTTCTTTGGTGACAATATTTACGATACCGCTCATTGCATTACCATATTCCGCGTTAAATACTCCGGTGATTACTTCCATATCTTCTACGGCACTGGGATTAACTTCAATCATCTGATTTTCCCTGTGATTGGCCTCAGTCACCATTACTCCATCGACCATGTAGGCCACTTCATTGCTGCGCCCACCTCTGAAATGCGAACCCACAACACCAGGCTGCAATTCTACAATTTGGCTTATATCATCAACGGGTAGGGTTTCAATATCCTTTGAAGATATATTTCGAATCGAACTTGTTATGTCCTTTTTTATGGTGATTTGATCTGCTGTTACAGTAACCACCTCACCTTCAATTACATCCGTTGATAATTCGAAATCAAGATTTGATGTGGAATTTACGCTCACACGAATATTTTCCATCTTTATAGATCCATATCCCATCATACTCGCTATCACATTATATGTACCGGATGGAACATTAATGACAAAAAATTCTCCCTCGGAATCTGTTGCAGCCCCCATATGAGTGCTTTCTATAATGATATTAGCACCAATTAAAGGCTCACCTGTTTCATCACTAATTACTCTACCTGAAATTTTTCCCGTTGTTTGTGCAAATACATTACTGAGAAAAAATATTATAAGTAGCATTAATATTGTAAAACAATTCTTATTATTCATGTGTTTCACCTTTATTGAATTGAATACTTTTGGAAAAATTTACCAACATTTCTATATAAAAATTCAACAATATTATATAATATCTAATGTTAGACTAAAAAAAAGGAGGTTCGCATATATTAATTATTAAAAGATGATAGTCAATCACAGGAGTTTTAGCGAATTAATAACTGGAACCTCCAAAGAGAAAATTACATTTTGATTTATTGTAGAAGTAACATTTTTTTAGTAAGCACCTTTTGACCTACTTGTAATTTGTAAAAATAGAACCCACTGCTTAATGATTTTGAATCAAAGGTAGCCTGATGATAGCCACTTTGAGTCATTTCATTAACAATTACAGCAATTTCCTGTCCTATTAAATTGAAGACAGATAATTTTACTTGGCTTGGTTTTTCTAATGAAAATCCAATAGTCGTTGTAGGATTGAAAGGATTCGGATAATTCTGATAAAGAGCAAATTCCGTAGCAACCTTTTCTTCATTCGGTTCAACAGCTAAAGCAGTAAGATCTCTATACTGAACAAGAGCAGCTTTAAAAGGATTTTCAGTATCATCAACAGATATACACGCTCCACCGCGGCATCGAATGACAAAACTCCATAAAGGTGTAATTCCGTCAGACCAAACTTCGAGTCGCAATTTTGTTGTTGTAATCGGTGTTTCTAATTTTAGGGTAGAGAATGCATCACCGTCAACTCCAACAACAAGTGGTAATAGTGTATCTCCCGGTATAGGCGGATCAGCGGAGGCATCCCCATTCAGAAAATTTCCTTCTGCATCTAAGTTCCAAAGCGAACCTCCTACGCCATCTGTTACATATTCCCAATCTGTTCCATCCCAGTATTTAACTGCCCATGGGGTATCATGCTGTGGTTGATTTGTATAGGTACCGCCCCAGGTGAAGAAATTAATATTTTTGGGCACTGGCCATTCAACCTGCCAGTAAAAGGCATCGTCAACAGCAGGCGGATCGCTATATTGACCTTCATCAGGGTAGCCTACTTCATATCCAAAGCCATATCCAAATTCACCCCATGCAGTGTTCTTATCATAATAATCGTCCTTTATCAGATCATAACAAATTTGGGCTGGTTCACCACGTATGTTATCGTAAGTCGATTTTACAAAAGATGCACTGACCACGGCTTCATCTAAGAGTGCCAGGTTAACCTTTCCATCCATTTTTCTATTATCAGCCTCTTCTTCAGAAAAATCAAGATACTGAATTAGGGCAGCATTAGGGCCTCCTGCTTCTAATTGTCTTCCTGTCCAGGAAAAACTTTTAACACTGTCAGCAAAAGAAACTGTGTTGTCTGCTAAACTATCAGGATTTGCATATACAGTAAATCTAACTCCTTTAGTAACAACTGGTTCTAATCCTCTCCAGACAAACATTCCATCCCAGAGCCAATTCGTTTGTGTTTTAACGCCAACACCAACACCTCTTAAGGTATCCGCCATCCATCCATCATGGGCTTTTGCAAGATCCTGCCAATTACCATCAACCAGCACTTGAACGGCCCAACCGGTAGTTGGTTGTGGCTGATTACCATAAACTCCTGTGCAGGTAATATAATTGACATTCTTTTCTGTTGGCCATTCAACCTTCCACCACATAGGATTTTCTTTTGTAATACCACCCTGTGTCAGACCAAAAGCCTGACCATATTCGTGCCAATCTGATACTGTTGCCCAATCGTTGGTTGAAGGATCCCAGAGGATATCCATGGGGTCTTTTCCTCCAGCATCTGAAGTATCCACAGAACCACTCACAACTGCATCCTCTAAAAGTGCAAGATTAACCAATGGA
>JAOZSR010000073.1 GCA_029939575.1 Fidelibacterota bacterium | reverse complement strand
CTCAAAAGACATTGATGGTTGATGGTTAATGGTTAATGGTTAATGGTTAATGGTTAATGGTTGATGGTTGAAGATTGATGGTTAATGGTTAATGATTGATGATTGAAGATTGATGGTTGAAGATTGATGGTTAATGGTTAATGATTGATGATTGAAGATTGAAGATTGATGATTGATGATTTTGATGATTTAGGATTGATGATTGATGGTTAATGGTTGAAGATTCATAATTCATAATTCATAATTCATAATTATTTTAACGAAATAAGGCATTCAATTAATAGAGTAAAAAATGTTAAAAAATATATATAAAAAAATTGCTCCAAAATATGAAATAACAAATCATTTTTTAACTTTCGGTTTAGATTTTTATTGGAGAAAAAAAGCGGCTGATATTGCATTAACCGCATCAACTAATAAAGAGACAAAATGGCTTGATTTGTGTACAGGCACAGGTGAATTTGCAATAGCGTTGAAAAACAGAGCAAATTCCAATACAATAATTTATGGGACAGATTTTTCTCAACAAATGCTTGATGTTGCTAAAAAAAAATCTAATGCAAAAGGTATAATATTTCAGGTTGCAAATACTTACAGTTTACCCTTTAAAGATAATTCTTTTGATTTAATTTCAATATCTTTTGCCTTAAGAAATTTAAAAACTGGCATGTCAGATTTTAAAAAAGTATTTGATGAAATTTTTAGAGTTTTAAAACCTGGTGGAATATTTATAAATGTTGAAACAAGTCAACCAGGATTTAGGATAATAAAAATTTTATTTAGATTTTATTCGAAATATGTTATCTCCTTTGTAGGTGGAGCAATAACAAAATCTCCCAAGGGTTTTAAATATTTAGCATCATCAATACTCAAATTTTATGATCCAAAAAAATTATCCCATATAATCAAACAGAGTGGTTTTAAAAAAGTAAAATACACTCCTTTAACCTTTGGTATTGTAGCTATTCATACTTCCAGAAAACAACATTAATATAATATGAGTTCAATGAAAGATTAACATGAATTTGCATAATCAACAGGATTACTATTATTGATTCCGGAATATTTTTTCAGGAGCAACTTTGAAGTAATTTTGGAGTACATCAATAGTGTTGATGTGATTATTTCAATTAATTTTAAAGAGCAATATCACGGATAATGCATTCCAAAGTATTTTTACTCTCCCGAGAATTTTTATTCTGATAATTTAATTCTTATTGTTTTAATAATTTATTTTTTAACTGGATGATGTTCTGTACACGTGACTTATTGATATTTTTTATTGGCTTAGTTTTTGTCAAAATAAAATTAGTTAAAAAAGGTGAACAGGTTAACAGATGTTTCAAAATTTTTCAATATTCAATATTTTACTAATAATTTTATGCTGTGGAATTTTCATAGAAATTATTTACCTGTGGAAAAAATATTTTAAGAAAAGGAGTTAAATTTTTATTAATAGTGAATTTTTTTCCTTTGATAAAAATAGAACCTGCATTAATTGCAGGTTCCTTATATTTTAGATACTTTTTTAGCGAATCTTATAAAAGATTTAATTAGCAAAGATTAAGATAAATTAGTAATGAAAAAAGCAAAAAAACTTTTAATTTTTCTATTATTTCTGAATATTTGCTTTACTCAAACGCTGGTAATAAATGAAGTAATGTCTTCAAATGTGACTGGAATTGAAGATGAGGATGGTGAATTTTCAGATTGGATAGAAATATATAACACTTCCGATACAGATATGGAATTGGATGGTTTCGGCATTTCAGATGATCCTGACGAGCCTTTCAAATGGACATTTCCAGCCATTACACTTAATCCACAACAATATTTGTTATTATTTGCATCAGGAAAAGATCAACTTTCCTGGACCAATCATTGGGAAACTATTATAAATTGGGGCGATGTCTGGAAATATCGTGTCAATAATGATGAAGCTCCAATATCCTGGAAAAGTAGAGGTTTTAATGACTCCAACTGGAGTTCCGGTGCATCGGGTATTGGTTATGGTGATGGAGATGACGCGACAAATATTCCTTATGGAACAATTTCATTTTATGCCAGGAAAACATTTCAAATTAATGATTTGGAAAATATTACAAGTGGAATGTTTCATATAGATTATGATGATGGATTTGTGGCTTATTTGAATGGAATAGAAATAGCGCGGGAAAATATGGTAGGCAGTGATCCGGCCTGGGATAAACCTGCTGAAAATTATGTAGAACCGGTGATAATTAACGGCAATTCTCCCCAAAAATATATGATTCAGAATATTTCTAATTTATTATTTATTGGTGAAAATGTTTTAGCGATTCAACTTCATAATACCGGAACCGGCTCATCAGACCTGACATTTATTCCCTTTTTAACGCTCGGGATGACATCTCCACCTGAAAATCCATCGGGAGTTCCTGATATTCTCAATGTCCCTGTTTCATTTTTACACACGAATTTCAAAATTAATTCCAGTGGTGAAACATTATTAATTAGCAATAAAGATGGTGTTATTGCAGATCAAAAAGTTTTACCGGAAATTCCAGCAGATATTTCCTATGGTAGGATGCCGAATGGTGGCGAGCAATGGGCATTTTTTGAAGAACCTACTCCGGGTAATTCCAATAGTGAAAATGGATATCTGGGCTTTTCCGGAGACGTTCAGTTCTCTGATCAGGGTGGATTTTATGATAATGGAATTCTATTAACACTGTCAGATTTATCAGAAACATCTGAGATTAGATATACAACAGATGGTTCCGATCCCAAAGTTAACACTTTACTCTATAATTCACCCTTGAATATAAATGAAACTATGGTAGTCAGAGCCAGGGTTTTTGAGGAAGGAAAGTTGCCTGGGAAAATAATTACAAATACTTTTATAATTAATAATCCTCATGAACTTCCGGTTGTGTCGCTTTCCACAACTCCTGCTAATTTTTTTGATGAAGAATTTGGAATTTATGCACTTGGTACAGATTATGACCCCAATGTGCCATATTTTGGAGCAAATTTCTGGGAGGATTGGGAGAGACCGATTCATGTGGAATTTTTCGAAGAGGATGGAGATTTGGGTTTTAGTATAGATGCCGGTGTCAAGATTTTTGGTGGATGGAGTAGGGCTTCTGCCCAAAAACCGATGGCAATATTTGCTCGCGGAAGTTATGGCTATTCTGAAATTCCATATCAAATATTTCCAGACATTCCAATCGACTCATTCCAGGGTTTTGTGCTTAGAAATTCTGCTAATGATATGCCATATACAATGTTTCGTGATGGTATGATGCAGGAATTAGTTAAAGGTACTAATATTGATTTGAATGGATTTTTGCCGGTGGCTGTTTATCTGAATGGTGAATATTGGGGACTTTATAATATTCGGGAAAAACTGAATGAGCATTATGTTGCTGCACATCATGACCTTGATCCTGGAAAAATTGATCTTCTCGAAGGTAATGGCTCAGTAAATAATGGAGATAACGAGGCTTATTGGAATTTTAATAACTATATTGCAGGTAATAATTTTCATAATCAGGAAAATTATGAATATATTAAAACTCAAATGGATATTGAGAACTTTATAGAATACCAGATTGCTGAAATTTATTATGGCAACACTGATTGGCCCGGGAATAATATTAAATATTGGCGTGAAAAAGTTCCCAATGGCAAATGGCGCTGGATTTTATTTGATACTGATTTTGGTTTTGGTTTATATGATGATTATGGCTATCAGCATAATACTTTGGAATTTGCAACTGAAGCAAATGGGCCGGAGTGGCCAAATCCTCCCTGGTCAACTTTGATTTTAAGAAAACTACTAACGAATTTGGAATTTAGAAACCAATTCATTAATACTTATGCTGATTTTATAAATACTCGTTTTAAAAGTACTAATATTAACGAAATAATTGATGAATACCAGGCAGAAATTGAACATGAAATGCAAATGCATTATTTAAAATGGCAGGAATCTTATTGGTGGGGTTCTTTATCAGATTGGTATAATCGCATTAACATTTTAAAAATTTTTGGACAACAGAGAGTATCTTTTGCCCGAAATCATTTAATTTCTAAGTTTGACCTTGATGGAACAGCAAGAGTGCGGCTAAGTATTTCACCAGAAAATAGTGGGAAAATGGAGATTAATACAGTTGAAACAGATGGAAATTGGACTGGATATTATTTTCAAGGTGTTCCGATCAGGCTTGAGGCAAAACCTGCCAAGGGTTATAAATTTTCTGAATGGTCAGGAACAGACCAGGAAGGACAGGAGATTTTTGTTGATTTAACGGGGAATGTCTATATTCAAGCCCATTTTGAAATAGATGAAACACAAGATGCTGAGATAATTATTAATGAAATAAATTATAATTCATCAAATAACTTTGATACCGGGGATTGGGTTGAATTATATAACAAGTCAGATATAGATCTGGATATTTCTGAATGGATTTTTAAAGATGTTAACGATTTACATGAATTTATTATTCCGACATCAACCGTTATCCAGACAGATTCATATTTAATTATTTGTGAAAATAAGACTGCTTTTTCTGAATTATTTTCTGAAGATGAAAATGTTATTGGTGATTTTAATTTTGGACTTAGTGGCAATGGTGAATTATTGCGCCTATTTAACAGTTTTGGAGATTTAGTAGATTCTGTTCGATATGGAGTAGCCGAGCCATGGCCTGACACGCCTGACGGTCTTGGACCGACATTAGCCCTGTTACGTCCGGATTTGGATAATAGTTTTGCAACAAATTGGTCTGCATCAGAAAATTATTACGGTACACCGGGAAGTGTTAATTTTTTAAATAGTATTAAGAATAATATATCAAACTTACCTGGTCAGTTTTCGATGGGACAAAATTACCCTAATCCTTTTAATAACAGCACAATCATTCCTTTGGAAATATGTAAAAGAACCAAAGTAGATTTAAAGATATATGATATACATGGAAAACTTGTAGATTCCATTCTTGATAAACAGATGGAACCAGGAAAATATAAAATAAATTATATTTGCAGAAACAGCCTGGCTTCCGGAATTTATTTTTATAAAATAATTGGAGGAGATAGTTTTGTTAAAACGCAAAAATTTATTTATATCAAATAGTCGTTATCTCTTAAAAAATAAATTTATTACTGTTGCTTATTAAAAAAATAATCTTTTACTTATAATTATGATAATATAAACAGTGGAAAAACTGAATGAAGATTTTTTTTAAATTTTTATAAAATTAATATATTGAATTAAATAACAGGGAACTTAAATATTAATATGACAGAAATTGATTTTTTGGTCCAAAAATTGATAGTTTAAGTAATATTTTGAATTAAATTAAAATAAGAATGAATAATTAGTGGTAAATGTTAACAAAAGAAGGAGAAAAAATGAGAAGTAAAATGTTATTGTTAATAGTTGTGTTATTAAGTGTTACAGCACTTTTTGCACAAGAAAAAATGATTGAAGCCTTTGACGTTGAATATGATTCGACAACAACTGGTTTTAATGCTGCTCCCTTGAATTATGAAAAAGCAGGCAATGCAGATCCTGATTCTTGCTATGCACATTTAACATGGGTTGATAATCCTGTGTTTGAGGGTGATAAAGCCTTAAGAATTGATTACAGAATTCAGGATTCTGAATCTTGGGGTGGTTATCACAAACTGTCTTTTAGTAAAGAAGATTCAAATGATGTTTATGATTTTTCCGGTTATGATACATTATCATTTAGGTATTATGTCGAAGAATCATCATCACAACCTTTATCTTTCAGGTTAAATCTTACAGACTGTGCAGAAGCTGAAGATGGGAATTTGTCAAATGATAATAGTGGTTGTGAATATTATTATTCATTGAATGATAATGTATTAATAGCTACTCCTGGTCAATGGGTAGAACAAAAAATTGCAATCGTATCCAACGGTTCCTGGGATGGTTCTGCATTTAATCAGACAACCTGGGCTGGTGTAGTAGGTAATGGTGTAATTGACAAAGACAAAATTAAATCAATCGATTTTGAATTTTCAATTGCTGATAATGTTTCACCTACAGCACACGGTGTGATTTTATTAGATAATTTAGTATTGAAAGGTGCTGCAAAAGTTGATCTTGTTTTATTTAATGGAAGAGCGTTTCCAGCTAATATTACACTTGAACAACCTTGGAGTGGTTCTGTAGAAGTTACTGATGAAGAAGATGCATATCCCGAAGGTGGAACAAATTCTATAAAATGGAATGCTGGTGCACAGTGGGCTGGCCCAATTATGAGAGTTTCAAAACCTCAAAATTTACATTTCAGTTGGACAACTGATAGTGTACAATTTAAAGTAAAAGGTGAAGCCGGATCAGGTGGTTTGCAAGTTAAATTTGCTGACAGTAATGAAGGTGATGGAGATTATCCTTTTGAAGCAGTATATGATTTAACTGGTGATGACATTGGTTGGGACGGAACCTGGAAACAGATAAAAATTGCACTTGCTGATTTTAACAGATTTTCTGGTGTATGGTGGAATGACCACACAGAACCGGGTGAATTTGATAGTTCTAAAGTAAATATGTTCGGAATTATAGCAAACGATGCTAATAATGATGGCAAAACTATATATCTTGATGATATTTGGACAGGGAATCCTACTTTTGATCTTTTCCCACCATCAGCACCATCTTCTGTAAGTGCTACACCTTATCCGACAAATTATTATAATCTTATCATGTGGCAGGATGTTGAGGGTGAAAGCGGTGAAGTTTATGATGTTTATGCTTCTCCAGTTCCGATGGATTCATTAACAGCACCTACTGTTGAAAAAATTGCTACCGGAGTTCTTGAAGGTACAATGGCAGCAACACATTATTTAAAATACCCTCTGGTTGACGGTCAATTAGATTATTATTATGCAGTAGTATGTTCTGATGCAGCAGGAAATGTTGGTGAACCAGGATTTTCTGATAAAGTAACAGGAACTGCTAAAGGTGTTCCTACTGTTTCTCTCAATGTTCCTTCTAATTTTGTTGCTGATGGATTTCTTGATGAATGGTATGATAGTGGAATTAAACCTTTTGTAATTAAACCTGAAACAGACAATGTTGCAGCAGGTTCTATGACTGATAGTACAGATTTAAAAGCTACAGTATATGTTGCTATTGATGATAACTTTTTATACATGGCTGCTGATGTTGTTGATGATGTGTTTTTTCACAGCGAATCAAACAACTGGTGGTGTAATGATGCCCTTGATTTCTTTATTGGTTTATACAATTTACAAGGTGGATTACATCAATCATATAATAGTACAAATGAACCAGATCATAAAATGCAAATGAGAGCCAATGGCTTCACAGATGAGATAACCAGTGGATATACTCTGGAAAACGGATCAGAAAACTATTATTTTGAAGGTTTTGATCCTGATTATGTATTTGAAGTAAAAATTTCTCTCGATAGTCTTGTTTCTGATGCAGATGAAAAAAGATTTCATCCAGTAAATGGTATGAAAATTCCTTTTGATTTATATTTTCATGACAATGATTTAGGTTCTGCTGATCATGAATCTGCAATTGCCTGGTCACCAAATAACACAGATCACGCATGGCAGACTCCAACTGAATGGACTTATACATTTATCGGTGATGAATATGGAGTCGGTATTGATGATGATGCTATAGAAAATGTTGCTTCAACATTTAATCTTGAACAAAATTATCCAAATCCATTCAACCCAACAACAACAATTAATTATTCATTAGCAAAACAGGAAATGGTTAAAATCAGTGTATATAATGTGCTTGGACAAAAAGTAGCACAACTGGTTAATAAAAACCAAAGAGCTGGTGCTTATAAAATCCAATGGAATGCAGCAAATTATGCTTCCGGTATGTATCTCTATAGAATAGAGGCAGGCGACTTTGTAAGAACTAAAAAAATGCTTTTAATGAAATAAACATATTTATAATTCATAATAGAGAGCTATCATTTTTGATAGCTCTCTATATTTTTTTAATAATTCAGAATTCTAAAAGGAATTTATATGTCTAAAACACATATTTTAAAAACAATCGTTGCTCTTTTAACCTTCCAGTTTGTTCTTGTTTTTGGACAAACAACTGGAAAGATTTCCGGAAAGGTAACAGATGCTAAGACCGGTGCCCCATTAATTGGTACTAATATTATTATTGAAAGTGCTGGAACCGGTGCTGCTACTGATGGAAATGGAGACTATTTCATAATTAATTTACCTCCAGGGAATTATGATGTAAAAGCCCAGATGATTGGCTATGACCCGGTCATTGTTCAAAATGTAAGAGTTTCTGTTAATAGAACCTCCTACGTGAATTTTGATCTTAAGATGGGAATGATTGAAGGTGAAGCAGTTGTTGTTGAAGCTAATGTTATTACAACAAAACGAGATCAGACCAGTACGGTAAAAAATGTAAGTTCAGAAGTAATGGATCTTTTGCCCGTAGAAGATGTAAATAGTGTAGTATCAATGCAGGCCGGAGTAGTGCAGGGGCATTTTCGTGGCGGCCGGAGTACAGAAGTTTCATATATGATAGACGGTATGCAGGTTGACGATGCTTTTGGTGGATCCGGAAGAGCAGTGGAAATTGAAAAAGAAGCTATTGCCGACCTCGAAGTGATAACCGGAACATTTAATGCTGAATACGGAAGAGCAATGAGTGGTATTGTAAATGCCGTCACCAAAACCGGTTCAAATGAATTTCACGGCGGTTTTTCCGGAGGCTTAGCAAATTATTATACAAGTAATGATGATATTTTTATTGGACTCAAAGCAGGGGAAATAGATAGAAATAAAGATTTTAAAATAAATTTAAGTGGACCAATTATTAAAGATCATTTACACTTTTTTCTAAATTATAGAACACGTGATAATAAAAACCATCTTAACGGTGTCCGTAGATTTGAAGTGGATAACCTTAGTGATTATACCGGTGAAAATAAATCTTTTTGGTATACCGAACAAACCGGAGACAGTTCCTATGTACCTATGGACCGCGACATTATGAAGTCATTAATGGCTAAAGTGTCAACCCGTCTTTTTAATAGAATCAATCTTTCACTTCTATATACATCCAATACTGATGAATGGAATAATTATGATCATAGTTTCAAATATAATCCTGATGGTCGGGGAACAGCTCATAGAAATTCTAATATGATTGCTTTTACCCTAAATCAATCCTTATCAAGAAAATTATTTTATGAAGCAAAAATTCAACGCATGGAAAATAATTTTGGCTGGTATGTTTATGAGAATCCCCTGGATTCCAGGTATGTACATGATATTTATCTGACAAATTACGGTCCGGGATTTTTCACTGGTGGTCAGCAAAAAGGACATACTTTGAGAGATATGGTTCAGAATAATTTTAAATTCGATGCCACCTGGCAAATGACCAAAAATCATAAAGTTAAAATGGGTGCTCAGTATATTCAACATAATCTTGATAATACTTACAGAACAATATTAAATGAGTATCGTAATACTGAAAAAGAGGGTGAATATTACTGGACAGTACTTGATGACGGATCATTAAAAATAAAATATGACTCAAGTTATGCACCAACAACCATGCCTGATTCTACAGTATATTCTGATATCTATACTGCCAAACCTAAGGAAGTTTCAGCATATTTTCAGGATGAAATAAGTTATGGTGATCTGGTATTGAATATTGGATTAAGATATGACAGATTTGATCCGGCTACAGATGTACCAACTCAGTGGAGAAATCCTGATAATGGAATTTTCTTTCCATTACTGGATGACGATGGAAATTATATTTATGAAAATGGAGATATCATTCCATTAGATGCAGATGGTAATCCTATAGAAGAAGTAGCAGATCCTGAAAGAATGTCCAAATATGTTCCTGCTGATGTAAAACAGCAAATAAGTCCACGTATTGGTCTTTCATATACACTTGCAAAAACAGCAGTATTGCATTTTAGTTATGGACATTTTTTCCAAAATCCTCAAATGGAATCAATGTATCAAAATCATAGTTTTGTGATTCCTCCTGGTGATTTTAGTACAGTTTTGGGTAATCCAAATCTGAAAGCAGAAAAAACAGTCCAGTATGAAGTTGGATTATGGCAGAAAATGAACGATTACATGGATTTTGATGTTGCTCTTTTCTATCGTGATATTTATGACTTACTTAGTACAAGGGTTCAGTCAACATATAACCAAATACAATATGGGCAATATACAAACAAAGATTATGGTAATGTTCGTGGATTGGAATTGAAATATAACATGTTCTGGAATAACATCTCTGCAATTATGAATTATACTTTACAGTACACTCGTGGTGTAGCAGATAATCCGAATCAGACATTTGACCGTGCCGGGAATAATATGGATCCTATCCCAAAACTTATTCCAATGAGTTGGGATCAGAGACATACTATGAATGTTTCTCTGGGATATAATAATCCAAAATTTGGCGGAACAATAGTAGCTTATTATAATTCCGGTACGCCATATACATGGTCACCGATAAGTGAGAGTGTATTATCTCGTGTAAATTTGTATAATAATAACGCCTGGCAGCCAAGTGGAGTATCAGTTGATTTTAACAGTTATTATAATATGAGACTTAGCAATAATATCAGTTTACGGTTTACACTTTCTATTTATAATGTACTTGATACAAAGAATACAAACTGGGTAAATAGTGCTACTGGCCGTGCATATACATCGATTGTCAGAGAAAGTGATTTGTTAGGTCATAGAAGCAATTTCAATGAATATAAAGATACATATCAGAATCCTGCAATGTATTCTTCACCACGTAGAATCAAATTAGGTATGGGTATAAATTTTTAACGGAGAAAAATTATGATAAATAAATTTAAAAATTATACCCTGGGAGATAAAATAAACATGAAAAAAAGTTTAGCATTAATTGTTATTATATTGCTTAGTATCAATCTGTTTGGACAGGGTAAAATTTATGAAGGCCCATCAGATCCTGCCGGAGATCCATCAGCAGAAAGAGACGGTCGTATGACTGGAAATAGGGTAAGCCTCTTTTTTCGCAATACAAGTGAACTTTCTGATTGGAATAATACTCCTAATCCATCACGTTGGCCGGATAATTATGATGGCGTTGATATGACAGATGGTATTGGACTACTGATTGGGGCAAGAGTTTATGTTATGAAAGGAGATACAATCCCTGTAACAGATCCTGCTCAAATATTAATGTTGTCTATGCAAGGAAATATTGATACTCTATATTATTTGCAAACAAGTTATAGAGAAGAGCAAGACGAAGATCCTACAGGTACTGTTGAATGGAACCTATACCCGGCTTATGGATATTTTGATGAATTTAGTGAAAATCCTGCAATGAGCAACAAAGAAAATTCCTGGCCTACTGCTGGTTGGCCTTCAAGTAATAATGGTCCTTTAAAATGGCCCGGCGAATGGAATGGACGTTTTGGAAGAGGTGTAAAATATGCAGATCTGGAAGCATTTTTTGTTACAAATGATGCACAGGATCAGGAATATATTTTGAAACCTCCCGGAACACCACGCTATTTTCCGCGCCCCGGTGTTTATATTGGAGATCATCCAAGATTTGGAGACAAAGTTACTAAACAAAGAGGAGCTCCCTGGGGTGGTATTGGCGTTCGTGTGGAACAACGTGGATTCCAGTGGAATAATCCTCAAGCCAGAGATGCAATTTTCTGGGAATATAATATTGCCAACATTTCAGATTATACCATTAAAGATGTTGCATTTGGTTATTGGGTTGATAATGCAATAGGTGGAAACTCACCAGATGATGATTTAGGATATTTTGATGAAATCCAAGATTTGTCCTATTCGTGGGATATTGATGGTGTTGGTGCTGGTGGTATCACACCAGGTGTGATGGGATTTGCCTATCTGGAAAGTCCGGGAAAACCTGATGACATGAAAGATAATGATACTGACGGATTAATTGATGAAAAACGTGATAATGACGCAGGAAGTTTGATTGGTGCTACCGATGGTATCAGTGATCTGGATGCTTTTCTGTCATTTTATAAATATGAATTGGAAGATCTGAAACCACATTGGTCAGGTGATGAAGATCAGGATTGGATGGATTGGGATGATGCCAATGGTAATGGTGTATATGATCCAGGTGAAAATCCGGGAGATGATATTGGACTTGATGGTGTGGGACCTGGGGATATTAATTGGGAACGGGCTGATGAGGGTGAGTGTAACCATCAGCCTGATTTTGTAGAAGGTGTAGGCTGTGAACCTAACTTTAATGCAACTGATGTTAGTGAGTCAGATATGATTGGATTAACAACCTTTAGACTATTTCGTGTACCTGGTCATACTCCTCCTTATACAAATTGGTTTAGAAATGATAAATCAATGTGGAAACTCATTGGTGGAGATTCACTCCAGGTTCATTTTTCTGATCGCTCTAATCTGATTGAAACTTTTGCTTCCGGACCTTTTACATTAGCGGCTGGTAGAACTGAACGTATTTCTATGTCTATGTTGTTTGCTTATGATCCTTTAGAAGGTTTAACTGAAGAAAACGGATACAAAGCACCATCATTATTTGAGAAAAAACGTATTGTACAAGTTATTTATGAAAAAGATTATCGTTTTGCTCAACCACCACTTATGCCAACATTAACTGCTACTCCAGGTGACGGAAAAGTTATTCTTACTTGGAATGATTTGTCTGATACAAAAACCAGAGATGCATTTCTTGGCAATATTAATGACTTTGAAGGATACAAATTATACCGTGCAACTGATAAAAAAATGCAGGATGCTGAGGTTATTACCGATGGATATGGTGATAAAGCTTCTAAAAAACCAATTTTTCAATGTGATATTAAAGACGAAATAACAGGTTTTACTGATTTCGGACTTATTAATGGTATGGCATATAATCTTGGTTCTGACTCTGGTATTCGTCATTATTTTATAGATGAAAATGTCCAAAACGGTAGAACCTATTACTATGCTCTTGTAGCATATGATTATGGAGCCGAAAATATCGGGCCTGGTATTTCACCATCTGAAAATAACATTATCATTGAGTTAGATGCTGCTGAAGAAATAATCGGATTAAGCAAAAATGTTCAGGTTGTCCAGCCTTATCAATCAGCTGCGGGTTATGTACCGGAAGAAATTGAATTATATAATAATAATGATTTGTTTGGATCTGGTATTATTGAACCGGAAATTCTAGGGAAAAAAGCTCTCAATACAGACAGGATTTATGAAGTATCTTTTGAAATAGATACTATTCATAATGTCAAAGATTATAAATATGGTCTTAAATATTCAAATAGTGGTGTAATAGTAAAAGACTCTGAAACTCAAGCTGTTATTTACCAGGAAAATAAGGATAAATTCGGTGGAATTAATATTCAGCATAGCGACTCTTTAGATGCTTATTATATTAATGATAAAAAAACCATTAAGACTGATGTTTTTGATGGTTTAAGACTGAATATTACTCTTCCTTTAATTTCTGCAAGAATTAATTATCAAAATAGCGGCTGGGTAACAGGAGAGGCAATGATGAAAACAGCCGTAACACCAGAAGGTTATTATTTTCCTTGGGAATATGATATAATCTTTGGTGATACTACTGATGTTTTATATACGGGCAGAGGAATTGCCAGACGAATTCGTGACGAAAATAATGCACAGGTTAATAGAGATCTGATCAATGATGCCGGCATACCTTTCAAGGTTATGAATAAATCTATAGTTGATTCAACTGGCGCATACGAGTTATTAGATGCTGTAGTATTGGATGTTAATAAAAATGGTGAATACGATATGTTGAAAGATCGTGTTTTCCTGGGTGTTATTGATACTACAGGAGATTGGGCTGGTACGGTAATGGTAATTGACTTTTCCTATGCCAATGGAAATCCTGAATATCTGCCAAAATCCGGTGATGAATATCATTTATCATTTGACAGACCATTTTGGAAAGACGATAAAATTTTATTTAAAGTAAATGTTTTTGACTCTCTGAATACTGAGGATTTGGAAGAGAATATGGAAAATATCAAAGTAGTACCCAATCCATATATTGCAACAAATTCTATGGAAACATCAGTATTAAATCAGTATTTGAATCAGAGAAGGAGTATTTTGTTTACTCATATTCCGGCTCAATGCACAATTAAAATCTTTACAGTTAGTGGAGTCTTTGTAGATGAAATTAAAGTGAATAATGCTTCAGATAATGGTACTACCCATTGGGATTTAAAGACACGTGAAAGTCTGGAAGTTGCTGCTGGAATGTACATTTTTCATGTAGAATCAGAAGTTACAGGCGATGTGAAGATGGGAAAATTTGCAATTATTAAATAAAAATCGGGTATGAGTATTATGAAGAAAATATCAAATATAAGGACAATTATGTTTAATAAAATTAAATTATCTGGTTTGTTGGTGATTCTTATTACCATTATGCTAAGTTCACTCTCTGCACAAAAACCGTACAGAGTAGCTACTACAGCTTGTAATTTTCTCGAAACAGGAATTGGAAGTGACGGAATGGCTATGGGAGATGCATTTGTGGCAATGCCGGGAAAAATTTCATCTATATATTGGAATCCTGCCGGTTTAGCTCATTTACGTTCAGGTGAATTTTTATTTATGCAACAACCCTGGGTAGTGGATATTAACACTACAGCATTTGTTGGAGCCTATGTAATTCCCGGAATTGGAACAATTTCTGCCGGAGTTCATCACATTGATTATGGGGATATTCCAGTTACAACTCTTGCGATGCAGGAAGGAACCGGTGAATTGTACACATCTAATGAATTTAGTTTTTCGCTTGGTATAGCCAGGAGACTGGCACAGTGGTTTTCATTTGGCGCAAACGCTAAATATGTATCATCTCAAATATGGCATAGTAAAGCCAGTGCGATAGCTATTGATGTAGGTACACTTGTATCAACCGGCTTTTTCTCTCTAACCGGAGAACAGGAAGATGGAATTAATATAGGGATGAGTATTTCTAATTATGGCTCAAAAATAAAATACGATGGAATTGATCTTATTTATCCTATTGATATTGAAACTGAAGAATGGGGAAATTTTAAAGATGTTCCCGGACAATTTCGTATGGATGGATGGGAATTACCCTTGATCTTTCGTATTGGTGTAACCTATATACCGGTTAACAATACATTTAACAGATTATCTCTCGCAGTTGATGCTTTACATCCAAATAATAACAGTGAGTCTATCAATATGGGTGCAGAATATGAGCTGAAACTTCCAGGAACCGGAAGCCTATTCGCCCGTGGTGGACTAAAAGGTTTGTTTATGGACGAATCTATTTATGGACCTACTTTTGGTGGCGGTATCAAGATTAATATGCTTGGTAATACTTCTCTAAAAGTAGATTATGCTTTCAGAGATATAGGTGTATTGGGGAATGTTCATGTCTATACATTTGGGATTTCACTGTAAAAAATGAGTTTGTGCAGTTGCATAATTAATAGACAATAGTTAAATTTATAATAAGCCCTCGATTATTCGGGGGTTTATTATATAGAGTGTAATTGCAAAATATTAAATAGGTGAGTGTTTATGTTTAAAATAATTAAAATGTGGATAGTTCTTTCTTTATTGATTTTTTCCTTTTGTGAAAAGTCTGAGCCAATAAAACCAAAAGTAACTATAATGGCCAAAATTGGAGATAGAGTTATTAGTAGTGAAGAATTTATCAGAAGAGCAGAATATACAATACGTCCTCCGTTTTGTAAAGGCAGTAATTACATTCATAAAAAAATTGTTCTGAATTCACTGATTGCAGAAAAATTATTAGCTTTAGAAGCTGGTGATACCAATAAACTTTTTCAAAATGATGATTTCCAAAAATTCATAAAGGGACGTAAAGAACAGGCTATGCGTCAGTATCAATATTTTGATAAATGTTTCGAAAAGGCTGTTCCGGACACAAGTTTGATTAAAAACGCTTTTAAGGAAGCAGGCAAAAAGTATAAAATTAATTATTGCACCTTACCGGATCAGGAATCTGCAGAAAAAATGGCAGAAATTATTAAGAAAGGTGATAAATCTTTCGAAGATATTGTAAAAGAAAAATTCGGTACAGAGGAAGTTCCTTCCAGGGAAATTGAGTATTTTGCAAAGAATGAAATTAATTTACATAAAGCTCTTTATAACAATCCACTGAAAAAAGGTGAAATTATTGGACCAATTAAAACAGAAGAAAATATGTATGTTTTTATGCAGGTCAAGGGTTGGACAAATAGCATCGCTATCTCAGATACTGATATTAAGCAGCGGTGGAATGATGTAAAAGAAGTCTTACAAACTCATAAAGCCAAGCAGATTTATACTCAATATATTCAAGACGTAATGAGTGGTAAAACTATGAATTTTAACAAAGAGGCTTTATTCGAACTTTCTGACATACTTGCTCCGGTTTATATAAAAACATCGGAAGAGCAGAAAGATCAGTTAAATGATCAAATGTGGGGAAATAAACCAGAAAAAGAATCAATCTCAGCCGGTGATATCAGGGGAAAAATTGAAAATATTGAATCCAAATCTCTTTTTAATATTGATGGCGATGTATATACTATTAAAGATTTTCGTGATATGTTAAAATCACATCCCCTTGTATTCAGGTCAAGAAAAATGAAAAAAGAAAAATTTACAGGTCACTTGAGATTGGCAATTGCTGATCTAATCAGGGATAAATATTTAACTGAAGAGGCCTATAAAGATGGTTTGGACAAACTGGAAAGCATTCAACGAAATATGGAAATGTGGCAGGATAATATGTTAGCAACATATATGGTAAAGAATTTTCTTGATAATTCAGGATTTGATCAGGACTTTTCCAAAAATTATATGAGCGCAATAAAAAACTATTTAAATCCTTATATTGATAGTTTGCAGGCTAAATATTCTGACCAAATAGAAATTAATACTGATGAATTTGAAAAAATTGAGTTGACCAGAATAGACCTTGTTGCTTTGCAAGACAATGTTCCTTATCCGCAGGTTGTACCGGGTTTTCCAATACTTACTACAGATAATCAAATGAATTATGGAAAAATATTAGAAAGCGAATGAGTTAGCCAAGTGAATAAATAAGTTGGTGATAATTATCCATAAAACATTACCCATCAACGACCATTCAGCAACAAGGTTAAAAATGAAGCAACAAATATTTAATATATTGGTAATATTAACAATATTCATTTTTTTACATCTAAAATAATAAAAATATTACAAATGATCGAATTATCAAAGGCGGATCTGGTGGTGATTTAGAAGATATTCCAGACAGGATGAAAAATTGCGAAAATGGGATAAAAATTCTATCAAAATAACTTTCCGCAAATTATTTAATTATTAAAGGAGATTAAACAATGAAGAATTTTAAAAATTTTCT
>JAOZSR010000072.1 GCA_029939575.1 Fidelibacterota bacterium | reverse complement strand
TAAATATTTATCATCAATTTGAAATTAAAATAGAGTTTGAATAATATGATTAACACAAATTTTCGTGAATTTTGAAAATCAATGAACGAAAAAAAATTTTAATAAAATATTAAATAAAAATTATATTCTTTTATCATTATTTTGTCAATTATTAAAACTCAGATTATTATTAACATTTTTATTATTATTGAAAAAACGTCTTTATAATTCATAATAATTTTTTAAATTATCAACGATTTTTTTTGAAAAATTCGTTTGTGCATAATAGGAGATTATATAAATGAAACTTAGTACTTTCAAAAAAGGTGTACATCCACGGGAATATAAACAATTTGCTGAGAACAAGAACATCGAAAAAATGGGTCTTCCCAAAGAAGTTTTTGTTCCACTTATTCAGCATATTGGAACGCCCTGTACTCCGATTGTCAAAAAAAGAGATGTTGTAAAAGCCGGTCAACTAATTGGAGAAGGCAAAGGATTTATTTCCAGCAAAATACACGCCCCAATCTCCGGAGTTGTAAAAACTATAGATAATTTTGCTCATCCAAATGGTTCTTCCGGTCAAATGATCCATATTGTTGGAAATGGTGAAGCCGACTGGAATGCCGATCCTGCAGAAAATGTTGATTGGGAAAAACTGTCAAAAGAGGAACTGATCAAAAAAGTCAATGACGCCGGAATAGTCGGTATGGGAGGAGCAGCTTTTCCATCTCACGTAAAATTACAACCACCAAAAGATAAAAAAATTGATGTTTTTATCATTAATGGTTGTGAATGTGAGCCTTACCTAACTGCTGATCACCGCATGATGGTCGAACAAGCCGAAGAAATAATTCTGGGTGTCAGGATTATTATGAAAGCTTTGGATGTAACGAAAGCGCTGATTGGTATTGAAAACAATAAGCCTGATGCTATCGAAATAATGACAAAAGTATCTCAGTCTTATAATGGAATAACTATATTACCTTTAAAAGTTAAATATCCACAGGGTGCGGAAAAAATGCTTATTAAAGCCGCAGTCAATAGAGAGGTTCCAACCGGAGCTTTACCTATGGATGTTGGAGCTGTTGTTAATAATGTAGGAACTGCTATCGGAGTTGCCGAAGCTGTTGTAAAGAACAAACCTTTAATAGAAAGAGTTGTAACAGTTACCGGTGATGGTGTAAAGGAACCGAAAAATGTTTTAGCCAGAATTGGCACTCCTTTTAGAGAATTAATTGAATTTTGCGGAGGCCTGAAAGAAGACGCTGCAAAAATTCTAATGGGTGGACCAATGATGGGAGTTACTCAATATACAATGGATGTTCCGGTCATAAAAGCCACAAGTGGAATTCTCTGCTTGTCCAGAAAATCAGCTCCGGTATTGGAAGAATATGCTTGTCTCCAATGTGGAACTTGTGTAAATGCCTGCCCCATGAACCTTCTACCAACCAGGATATCCAGAGCAGTTGACTATTCGAAATTTGAAATGGCCGAGCAATTAGGCGCAATGAATTGTATTGAATGCGGTTGCTGTGTCTTTGCCTGTCCATCTAATATACCAATTGTACAAAAAATTCGTATTGGCAAATTAAAAATAAATGAATTAAAGAAATCATAATTAATTAGATACTTAAAATTAAAGAAAGTGATCTCTGATGGAAGAATCTAAACAAAATAACCAGGAAGAGCAAAAACCTAAGCTCGAAAAACCAGCAGCAAAACCAAAACCGAAATCCAAGCCAAAACCCGATCAAACATTTATCCTGTCATCATCTCCTCACCAGGTAAAAACTGATGATGTGAAAACTGTTATGAAACATGTAAATATGGCATTATTACCTGCTATTGTAGCCTCAGTAGTATATTTTGGATTTCGTTCATTATTTATGATATTAACTGCTGTTATTAGTTGCGTTTTAACAGAAATAGTGATTAACAAAATGCGCGGAAAACAATTCCGGGAAGGTAGCGCCATTGTAACGGGAATATTATTAGCAATGACATTGCCACCGACTCTACATCTTGGATTTGTGGTCATGGGCTCTGTTTTTGCCATCGCCATTGGAAAACAAATATTCGGTGGTTTGGGTTATAATATTTTTAATCCGGCGCTGTTGGCGCGAGCATTTTTGCAGGCAAGTTTCCCTGTAAGAATGACAACCTGGACAAACCCCAGTACTTTAGATGCAGTAACAACAGCAACTCCACTTGGCGGACTAAAATTTGAAAATATTGTTAGCCCTTATTTTGATATGTTAATTGGAAATTGTGGTGGATGTATCGGAGAAACCAGTGCTTTATTAATTATCGTAGGCGGAGTTTATTTATTAATCAAAAAATATGCAGATTGGAGAATTCCTGTCAGTTACCTTGGTTCTGTTGTAATTTTCGGTACTATTTTCTGGTTAATTAATCCCGGGCAATATCCAGATCCTTTATACCATCTTTTTTCAGGAGGATTAATGTTGGGTGCTTTTTTCATGGCAACTGATATGGTCACTTCACCGGTAACTCCAAAAGGAAGTTGGATATTTGGAATCGGTGCAGGATTTTTATTGGTTATAATCAGGTTGTTTGGTGGACTTCCGGAAGGAGTAATGTACTCTATATTATTGATGAATGCTTTTACTCCATTAATAAATCGCTTTACACGTCCAAAATTCTTCGGGGAGGTTAAGAAATGAAATCAGCAAAACTTATCATAGTATTGACACTAACTGCCATAATTTCAGGCGCTATTTTATCAGTTCTGGCCGGTATTACTCAACCAATAATTGATGAATATCAAACAGATGTGTTGAAAACTGCTGTTGGAGACGTTCTTCCAAATATAAATTCTTACGATATAAAAATAATTGAAAATACAAAATTTTTCGTTGGAAAAGATAGAAATAATAAACCGATAAATGTAGCTTTTGAAGCAGTTGGTGACGGATTTCAAAGCAAATTGAAAATATTGGTAGGAATGAATTTAGATATGACAAAAATCTTATCTATTAAAATACTATCCCAGTTAGAAACTCCCGGACTTGGTACAAAAATCGAAACCGATCCAGGTAACAAAGAAGATGATGCATGGTTTGGAAAACAATTTATTAATCTGAATACTTCATCATCTTTGACCTATTTAAAAAACGAAAAACCAGACAAATCCAAAGGCCAGATAATGGCAATTACAGGAGCAACTATTTCATCAAAAGCAGTAATTGATATTATTAATGCAACAATGGCAATAAATCGTCCCCTTTTTACAAAGGAGGTAAACTAAAATGGCTAAGAAAAAAATCAGTTTACTAAAAGAATTCACAAAAGGACTGTGGGATGAAAATCCTGTCCTTGTCATGTTACTCGGACTTTGTCCGACTCTGGCTGTAACTTCCTCTGCAATCAATGGATTGGCAATGGGACTGGCAGTGCTTTTTACTCTAACCGCTTCCAGTACAATAATTTCGTCAGTCAGAAAAATAATTCCCAAAGAAGTTAGAATACCTACTTTTATTATAGTTATTGCTACTTTTGTAACCATTACTGATAAAAGCATGGCCGCTTTTCAACCGATTCTACATAAATCCCTGGGAGCCTTTATCCCGCTTATTGTTGTAAATTGTGTAATTCTTGGACGTCAGGAAGCTTTTGCTTCAAAAAACAATGTAGGCCGTTCAATAGTTGACGCTTTGGGAATGAGCGTTGGATTTACCATTACATTAACTGTTTTAGGAGCAATCAGGGAATTGCTGGGAGCCGGTACAATTTTTTCATTACAATTAATGCCTGACAGTTTTGTACCCTGGATGGTAATGATCTTACCACCTGGCGCTTTTATTACTTTAGGCCTGATGATAGGCGCTACTAACTGGATAAATGCGCGAAGGGAGAGATAGACATGACTATATTTACAATATTCATTTCAGCAGCAATCATTAACAACTATGTCCTGGTACAATTTTTAGGAATTTGCCCTTTTGTTGGTGTTTCAAAAAAACTCAGTTCTTCATTCAGCATGGGTTTAGCGACGACTTTTGTAATGACAATGGCAGCAGCTGTAACCTGGTTGATATATTATTTCATTCTGGTTCCTTTTAATCTTCAATTTTTACAAATCGTATCTTTTATCCTGGTAATTGCATCCTTGGTTCAGCTTGTAGAAATGTTTATAAAAAAGATGAGTAAACCTTTATATGATGCATTGGGAATATTTCTTCCTTTAATTACTACTAATTGCGCTATTATGGGAGTTGCTTTATTCCTTGTTATGAAAGAATACAGTTTCATTGAAAGTATTATTTTTGGATTTAGCGCAGGTGTTGGATTTACTTTAGCCATTGTATTAATGGCTGGTATTCGTGAAGAACTTGAAATTGCAGATGTTCCGGAATATTTCAAAGGCGCACCAATTACAATGATAGTCGCTGGATGCATGGCCTTGGCTTTTATGGGTTTTGCGGGATTAATTTAAATTTTAATAGGAGAACGAAATGGATTATACATCTCTCGCACAGGCGGTACTCAGTATGGGAGGAATAGGTTTGGTGTTTGCTTTATTGCTTGCCCTGGCCAATAAAAAATTAAAAGTAGAAGAAGATCCCAAGATAGAAAAAGTAGAAGATTTGCTACCGGGAGCAAACTGTGGTGCCTGTGGCTTGCCGGGCTGTAGCGCATGTGCAGTGGCTCTTGTTAACGGCAAAGTAGATTTATCAATCTGCCCTGTTGCTGATGCTTCTGATTTAGAAGAAATTGGTCAATTACTCGGTTTAGAAACAGTTGATACCAAAAGGCAAGTGGCCGTTGTTCTCTGCCAGGGTGGTAATACCAATGTTAAGAAAAAAGCTGAATATGATGGTATAAAAACCTGTTTGGGAGCCACTTTTGCCAGTGGTGGCGAAAGAGCCTGCAATTATGGATGTATCGGGTATGGTGATTGTGTTGCTGTTTGTCCTTTTGATGCGATTCATATGAACAAAGAAGGTTTACCCGTTGTTGACAGAAATAAATGTACCGGTTGCAATAATTGCGTTTTGGCCTGTCCAAGAAACGTGATCGAACTCCATCCTGTTTCCAGCCATGTTTTTGTTCTTTGCAATAATAAAGATAGCGGGAAAAATGCTCGTCAAGTCTGTAAAACAGCATGTATTGCATGTAAAATCTGTGTAAAAGCCGATGAATCCGGAGGTTTTGAAGTTAAGGATAATCTGGCCTTTGTGGATCATACCAAATATGATAAGGAATATGAAATTCCTACTGAAAAATGTCCTACTAAAGCAATTGTTATAGTTGGAGATAAGGGAGAAAAATAATTTTTCCAAATTTATAATTTAATAAAACCCGTTTTTATTCAGGCGGGTTTTATTGTTTCAGAAAGAAAATTATGATAGAAAAAGAACAAAAATTTGAGATCGGCAGAGTAATTAAAACAAGTGAAAATATTGCACATGTTGAAATGGAAAATTCGGCTGCCTGCCAAAGCTGCTCCGCAAAAGCACTCTGTAAACCAGACGGGACTGGTATCAGAATATTAAAAATTAAAAACACTCTCAACGCACAAACTGGTGATTATGTTCAACTTGATCCAATGGAATTTAACCAGGTAAAACTTATTATTATGCAATATGGCTTGCCATTATTTGGATTTCTAATCGGTATTATTTCTACTCATTATCTCATTCAAACCAATTTATGGAAAATTCCAAAAGAGATTGTACAGTTTATTACCGGCTTTGTATTAATGGGATTTATGGGAATGATTACTTTTTTTTGGAGTAAAAACAAATCAAAAAAAGGGTTTTCTTTTTTCAGAATGATAAAAACGGAAAAAACAAAAATCGGCTGATTTTCAAAAATAAAACAAGCACTTTGCCGGTTTTAAAAGGAATATAAAATGGCTAAAAAAATATTTTCATCTATATTTCTCCCATTAATCATATTTTTTCTGCTAAATAGTTGTGAAAAAATATATTCTGAATACACAACTACCCGCTTTGCGATGGGAACTACAATCCAAATCACAGTTATTGCGAAAAATAAAGAAATTGCCAACAAAGCATTTGATGCTGCATTTTCAGAAATATCCCGCATTGGCTCTCTTTTTTATGAAAAAAATCCGGAAAGCCCGCTATTCAAATTCAGTCACCGTAAAACAAAATCACTAAAAATTATTCCCGAAGTTTTAGATCTTATATATCGGGGTTATCAAATTTCAGAAAAAACCGACGGTGCTTTTGACATGACCATCGGAGCTTTATTACCATTATATAATTTTAAGGAAGATAACCCAAAACCACCCTCGAAAAACAAGATTGATAGTTTGCTCCAATTTGTAAATTACAAGCAATTAAAAATTGATCGTCATCAATCAATCCTATCTTCAAATTCCATGCATACTATGTTGGCAACCGGCGCCATTGCAAAAGGCTATAGTGTTGATCGGGCAATTAAAATATTGGCTGAAATGAACCTTGCCGGGGCTATAGTCAATGCTGGTGGTGATTTACGGGTTCTTCCACGAAAAGATGGGGAAAAATGGAAAATTGGTATTCAGGACCCTAGGGATAGAAGTAAAATCTTAAAAATAATTGAAATTTCTGAAGGTGCGACAACCACATCCGGGGATTATGAAAAATTTTTCCTTGCTGACGGAAAACGTATTCATCATATTATTGACCCTAAAACCGGTTATCCTGCATATCTATGTCAAAGTGTAACCATTATCGCTCCGACTACAGAACTGGCAGATGCTCTTGCAACCAGTCTGTTTGTAACCGGTCCGACAAAAGGACAAAAAATATTAAAAAAATTTCCAAATTGCTCTGCTCTCTGGGTAACTGCAAATGGTGATATAATCTCATCGCAAAATTTCGATAAATATTTAAATAAATAATATTTCTATTAAATTTTTCTATCTAAAACTTCTTTTATCAATTTTCATAATAATTAGGAAAAAACACCTGTAATATTTAATATTACACGCCTAATAAAATTGAAAGGAATAAGAATGGGCCATACCAGATTAGAAAAATGGGAAGGACGATTGAAAAAAATTCTTGATGAAGTGGATGATATTCTTGAAGACCAATTAGGAAATAGATATCGTCTTCATCCTGCAAGGGCAAAACGTGGAAAAACCTCTAACAAATCCCAGGACGGACTATTTAATATTACCGCAAGTTTTACTCTTGGAATTGGATCAAAATATAAGCGTGGATATGTTATTGATGTCCATCTTTCCACCCTGGAAAAAGTATCACCGGAAATAAAAAATAAAATAAATAAAATTGTTACAAATCATATTAACAAAAAATTGCCTGAATATTTTCCGGAAAGAGAATTAAACATTGGTATGGACGGTAATATAATCAAGATTTGGGGAAATTTGAGTCTTGGTAAACTATAGCAAATTAAAAGATACATCTTTTGACAATTCCGCAAAAAGTAAATTTGCTGTCATTCTGAATAAGGTACGAATGTTTATAATCAGGTTTTTGACTGAAAGAATCTCCTACAATTATCGTCAAGAATCTTCGTTGCTATGCTGCCTCAGACTATGTCCGGCTTTCGACTGAAAGACAGCTTCGAACCTTTTTACGATTCCATCATCTTTTAATAAAAAAAAGTTCCTGAAAAATCAGGAACTTTAAAATTATTGATGTGAAAAAAAAAGTTTATGCCGGTTTTTGAAAATTACCCTTTTTAATACAAGAAGTGCACATTACTACACGCTTATTTGTACCACCTTCGACCACGCGAATTTTCTGTAAATTTGGTTCCCATCTACGTCTGGTTTTATTATGTGCATGGCTAACATTATTACCATACATTGGTTTTTTTCCACATACTTCACATACTTTAGACATATTATTCTCCTTAAAAAAAATCCGACGAAAGTTGCATAAAAATATGGAAAATGTCAATTCTTTTATTTTTAATGTGTAAAAAAATCACAGGTATCTGTAATTTTCCTCTATCTATTTTAATTTAATTTATAATGGGTTAGTCCCCAAATTACTTCTGATAAAGTGACTTTAATAATACTAGTTGCAGGAACCGCAAACAACATTCCCATTGCACCACCAATATTTCCCCCGATAATGACAACAACTACGACCAGGAGAGGATGCATATCAACACTTTTTGAAACAACCATTGGTGATATTAAAGAATTATCAAGTATCTGAACTAATGCAAAAACGACTACAATCCAAATCAAAATTATGAACAGATTTGGAGGGGCGCTAATAATAGCCAGAATTAAAGCCGGAACCGCACCAACTACCGGCCCAAGATAAGGAATTAAATTTGCCAAACCTGCAAGCATTCCGATAAAAACAAAATATGGTACCGGATTATCAAATACCAGGTTCACGACAAACAATCCAGATACAGATAAAATTCCAACCAATAACGCATCCATGGCCTGTCCTTGTATATAATTAGATACTTGTGACCCAACTTTATCAAGAATGTTTAAAACAAGTTCAAAATATTTATTTGGTATCTTGGAAATGAATAATTTTTTAAACACTCTATTATCCTTAATAAGGAAGAATGTAATAAAAGGAACGATAACAATAGATGCCAAAAATGAAGTAACATTTTTAAAGAATGCTGCTACTCCGCTTAGTAATTTTATAAATATCTCATTTAATTTTGTTGTAATATTATTTGCAAGTTCAGCGTTATTAAATTTTTCTTCAAAGAATAGCGCAACCCGTTGATTCAGATCTGTAATCATATCAGATTGTAATTTTGATGAAATTGATTCTACAGCTTTTATCAAGGCAGGTATTACTATGCTAAAAAAGATAGCTATCATCGTTAAAACCAATAACATGACTATCAACATTCCGAAACCACGAGCTATTCCATGACGCTCAAAAAAATCGATTAAAGGTGCCAAAAGTGTAGCCAGAAGCCAGGAAATAATAAACATTAGTAAAATACTTTTTACATAAGGAAAAACAATCACAACTGCTACAATAGTAAGGAGAATAAGAAAAATTCGCCAAAACAACTTCAGAATATTTGAATATAATTGATAGGAATAATTATCCATTTTTCAGTTCCTCAAGTTCATCTTTGACTTTAGCAAGTTGTTCATTGGTTCTACGTAATCTTTCACTGACAATCTTGGATAATGAAAAGAGTATTTTCAAACCAAGATTTGGTTTTCTGTTCATTAATTCTAATAAATTAGGTCTGAAAAATCCCAGAATACTACAATTATTGACAGCAATCGCTGAAGCGGAACGGGGAGCATCATCCAACAATGACAAATCCCCAAAAAATGCCCCTTTTTCAAGAACAGCAAGTATTTGTTTTTTGCCATCATTTTTTTCACCAACTATTTCAACTGCTCCCTCTACAATTATATACATCCCAAGTCCGGGATCTCCTTCACGAAAAATTGGTTCATCTTTTTTATATTCTCTTTGGTAAATAATTTTTTCAACTTCGGTAAGTTCCTTTTTAGATAAACTTTCAAAGACCGGTACCTGCTTCATTACCTGAAAAATATCTTCTTTCTTATTCTTTCTCTGGAGTTCAAAACTCTCCCATAATGGATTATTCATAAACATTCCTATCTTATTGTCATATCATTCATTACGTATAGAAAATACAATGAATAAATATATATTGAAAATTTTTTTTATCTTTTTTTTATGAAAAATGAAAATCATGGGGTGCCAAATCATGCAAAATGACAAAGAATCTATCCTGTTAAAAAATAATTGAAGTAACCAAAAAATTTCTTCATGGAAATAGTTTTGAATCCTATTTTCAAATGAATTCAAATAATTTAATTATGCCTTTCCAAAAGAAAAAATACTGGTTATATGACTACCAAATCAGGCAATCCTTTTCCAGGACCTCTATTTTTTTATTGATTTGGAAAAAATACAATTTTTTCCTACCTTATTTATTAATACGTTCGATAAGAAATAATGATTATTTTCATAATTAACTTTTTAAAATAGAATGAATAGAATTACTAGAAAAAAATCTCCCATACAAATTAAAAATAATAAAATCTCTCATGTTGGAATATCCTTATTAATTGTCATTTTTTTTATGGTTGATAATATAATTTTAAATCCAATTTTCGCTCAAGATGATATCGACAAAAAAATTGAATACAACTCTGACGAATTACAAAAAATCCGGGACGAAATTAAAAGATTCAAACAGGAATTAGAAGAGGCTAAATCTAAAGAAAAAACTATAACTACTAAATTAAATGAAACCGGAAAAAATATTAGTTTAACTGAAAAATTAATCTCACAATTAAAAAAAGAACAATCCTTAAAAGAACTAAGAATTCATCAATCCGATAGAATAATATCTGACCTTGAAAAAAAACTTGAAAAATTAAAATCCGATTTTGCAAAAAGATTGGTTCATATTTACAAAAAAGGTGAAATGGAAGATATTGAATTACTTTTGGCATCTGAGTCTTTTAACCAGGCGATTTACCGCTACAAATATATGAAAATCCTATCTGATATAGATAAAAATACAGCCGATGAAATAAAGTACAATATAAACAAAATTGACAAAGAAAAAATTGAACAGGAAAGAGAACTTCGGGAAAAAGAAAAAATTCTGAATGAGAAAAAACGCTATCAAAAAGAACTGGCTAAGCAAAAGAACCAAAGAGCGAATCAATTAAAACTCGCCAAAAAAGATAAAAATTTCTTATCGGCACAAATTAAAAACAAAGAGAATGCCGCAAAAAAATTAGCCGAATTAATTGAAAAACTTGAAAAAGAAAAAGAAACCAGAAAAAAAGAACTTGCCAGGCAAAGAGCAAAACGTGGCATTCTTGATAAAGACATGTTTCAAAAAAATAAAGGTAAGTTACATTGGCCAGTCGACGGTAAAATTGTTCTGAAATTTGGCACTCATAAACACCCAACCCTAAAAACTATAACAGAAAATTCAGGAATTGACATCAGAGTTAAATATGGTGCACCTGTTTCAACAGTTTCTGATGGTGTTGTAACCACAATCACCTATATCCGTGGTTATGGAACGACTATTATTATTGATCATGGAGCAGGATATTATAGTGTTTATACCAATGTTGAAGACATACGAATATATGAAAAAGATTATGTTGTGGCCGGGACTGAAATCGCATACATTGCCAAATCCGAGTCTGGAAATAATAATACCATGCATTTTGAAATTTGGAAAAATAGAGATAAACTAAACCCTGAAGATTGGTTAGAAAAAAGATAATGAACTTGTTTGGCCTTATAAATCAAAAAAAGAACCGTGAATTGTTGGAAAAATCATTAAGGAATTCCCGTATTTCAAATGCTTATTTATTCTATGGTCCTGAGGGATGCGGCCATGAAGGTTTTGCTATGGAATACGCTGCAATGCTAAATTGTACAGCAGAATCAAATCAGCCATGTGGAAATTGTCCATCATGTAAAAAGATTAAAAACCTGCAACACGCCAACTTACAGTTGGTTTTCCCCATTCCGGGTGCAAAAAATAACACAAAGGAAACAAACCCATTTCATTCTTTTTCTGAATCAGAAATCGAAGAACTCCAAAATAAGATTCAAAATAAAGCCCAAAATCCCTATGAAAAACTAACTCTTACCGGCGCACGTTCAATACCGATTAATTTTATCAGAGAAATAAAGAAAAAAATGTATTTGAAATCCCAGGAATCAGGCTGGAAAATTACTATTATTTTTGATGCTCATTTGTTAACCATTCCTGCTGCAAATGCATTCTTAAAAATTCTCGAAGAACCACCGGAAAAATCTAGTTTTATCTTAACAACTTCCTCATTTGGAAGTCTTCTTCCAACAATAATATCCCGATGTCATCCACTCTACTTCCCCCCTATCAGTAATGAGGAATTAACAACAGAACTGAAAAAAAAACTAATACCGGAAAATAAAATAAAATTAATGATCAATCTTTCAGCCGGTGATTTGAATTATGCACTACAACTATCAGAAGAAGCTTTAGAAACTCTGAGAAAAGATACTTTGGAAATATTACGAGGTGTTGCTGTTTGGAACAAAGGCCAAATATTTAATTCAATTAATAAACTGGTAACTTTAAAAAAACAAGATCCTGATTATTTCAGACAAATAATGCTTTCAATTACATTCTGGTTTAGAGATGCTGCCGCCTTGCGTTCCGGCTTACCGGCATCGAAATTAATTCATTCAGATATGATTACAGAAATTTCAAAATTTGCAAATGCATTTCCTGAATTTGATATTTTTTCAATAAATTCTTCCGTCGAGAAATGTATTGGTTTCATAAATCACAATGTATATATTAACCTCGCTTTAACAGATATGCTTTTTGAAATTCACAAAGCAATTATTAACAAATAAATATAAAGAACAAATGAAAATGAATAAAAAAATTAATATTGTCAAAATCAAATTTCAAAACTCAAGATTTGGGTATTATAAAAATAGTATGGAGTTTCCCATCCAACACCTTGACTATCTAATTGTCGAAGATGATCGTGGTGAAGATATTGGACAGGCCATAATAAATTATGAAAAGCAAAAATTTGTTGAAGACAATGTAAAACTCCAGATACTTCGAAAAGCTACTAACGAAGATCTTAATAAAAACAGCGCAAACCGAATTAAAGAGAAAATTGCCTATAAATTCTGTGTTGAAAAAAATAAAGAATTAAAACTCCAGATGAAACTCATTAATGTGGAATATAGGTTAGACCGAAAAAAAATCATTTTTTATTTCACTGCAGAAAACAGAATCGACTTTCGTGAGTTGGTGAAATTTTTAGCCGCTGAATATAAAACCAGAATTGAAATGAGGCAAATAAGTCCACGTGAAGATCTTCAAAAAACCAATAGCATTGGATCTTGTGGATTACCGGTATGCTGTAATAGATTTATCAATCATTTTGAACCGGTAAGTACTCAACTGGTAAAAGATCAGAATCTGCCAATGAATCCATCAAAAATATCAGGTTGCTGCGGAAAACTCAAATGCTGTTTTTTATTTGAACATGAAACTTACCAGGAATTTCTTACTAAGTATCCTCCCTATGGCACAAAAATTAAACATGAAGACAAATATGCAACAATTGAGAAAATTGACATTTTCCAGGAAACTTTATCTCTGCGATATGATGATGACTCTATGGAAGATTTTCCTTTATCTGATTTAAGAAAAACATTAAAAATAATAAAATAGAGGCATTAATGAATAATAGAAAAAGTTTTTACGTTACTACTCCAATTTATTACGTAAATGATAAACCACATATTGGACATGCCTATACAACTATTCTTGCAGATGTACTTTCCCGCTTTCATCGTGATAAAAATGACGATACTTTTTTTCTGACCGGTACAGATGAACATGGGCAAAAAGTACAGGAATCTGCTGAAGCCAGAGGTATCGCACCACAGGAACATTGTGATAATATGGTCAAACATTTTAAAGAAAATTGGGAAAAACTCAATATAACCAATGATTTTTTCATTAGAACTACCTTTGATTTCCATAAAAAAACTGTTCAGAAAATTTTACAACAACTCTGGGAAAAAGGCGAGATTTATGAAAGTGAATATGGCGGTTATTACTGTGTAGGTTGTGAAAGATATTATACTGAAAAAGAACTTGAAGACGGGAAATGCCCACAACATCAGAAAGAGCCCGAATATATAAAAGAAAAAAATTATTTTTTCAAAATGGGTAAATACCAGGACTGGTTGATTAATTATATCCAATTAAATCCGAATTTTATACAACCGGAACATCGCAAAAATGAAGTACTCGGTTTTCTGAAAAATCCTCTAAATGACCTCTGTATTTCCAGGCCAAAATCCAGGTTAAAATGGGGAATTGAACTACCCTTTGATAATAAATATGTGACTTATGTTTGGTTTGATGCTCTTCTAAATTATGTAACGGGAATTGGTTATGGACAGGATCAGGAGAAATTCAATAAATTCTGGCCCGCAAATTACCATTTAATTGGCAAAGACATTGTAACAACTCATTGCGTTTATTGGCCTACTATGATGAAAGCTATTGGAATTCCGATGCCTAAGACAATTTACGCTCATGGATGGTGGTTGATGGATAAAGCCAAAATGTCAAAATCACTTAATAATATTGTAAGTCCATTGGACCTGATTGACACTTATGGAGTTGATTCTGTTCGCTATTATTTAATCAGAGACATGATGCTGGGACAAGATTCAAATTTTACGGAAGATAATTTTACTACCAGGTATAATGCCGAACTGGCCAATGATTTTGGTAATCTTGCTAATAGAGTTACAACCCTGATTAAAAAAAATTATGATTCTGTAGTACCTTTCCCTCAAGAAACCGGGGATGCAGAAAACGATCTGATTAATACTGCAAAAACTTTATCCGACAATGTTTATAAAAAAATTGAGGACTTCAAATTAAATCAGGCTACCGACGAAATTATAAGTTTTATCAGATCTATTAATAAATATATGGAAATCACCCAGCCATGGAAATTAGTAAAAACAGACAAAGAATCTACAGGAACAATTTTATACATCGCAACAGAAGCACTAAGGCTTGGAGCACAACTGCTTCATCCTATTATGCCGACAAAAATTGAATCACTTTTAAAAGCACTTCCATTAGATGATAAGAAGAATAAATTTTCCTGGGGAGTTTTAAAACCTGGCGAAAAAATTGATGCTTTTGATTCTTTATTTCCCAGAATTATTAAAAAGAAAAAACCGGCACCTCAAAAACAGAAAAAACCTGAAATTAATCTAATCACTTTTGAGGAGGTTGGGAGAGTTAACTTAATTACAGCCAAAGTATTAGCCGCTGAGCAAATACCCGAAACAAACAAATTATTAAAGCTTTCCGTGGATACAGGTTTGGAAAAACGCCAGATTGTGGCAGGTATTGCGGATCATTATTCTCCTGAAGAAATTCTTGGGAAAAATATTGTAATTGTTGCCAATCTTCAACCTGCTAAAATCAGAGGTGTAGAAAGCCAGGGAATGCTATTGGCAGCAAAAAAGGGTAAAAAATTAAGATTAATTACAATTGATGGAGATATTGCTCCCGGTGCTTCTGTAGGATAATATTGAATCAAATAAAACTATTATTGTATAATTACATTTTATGAAATTTAAACTTTCAAACTCTCATATTTTCCTCAACTTAAAAAATAATCGGATATTAATATGTTAATAGATACTCATTGCCATTTAAATTATTCTCCTCTTGAAGAACAAATTGATTCTGTAGTGGAAAGAGCAAAATCAGAAGGAATAGAAAAAATTATTTGTGTTGGTACAAGCATAAAGACTTCTGAAACTGCGATTTCAATTGCAGAAAAACATGATTGCATATTTGCAACAGCCGGAATCCACCCTCATGATGCAACCGAAGCGAAAAAAGGCTGGCAAAAAGAATTGGAAATATTATTAGAACATGAAAAAGTCGTAGCCATGGGTGAAATCGGAATTGACTATTTTCGTGATTATGCACCGCAAAACCTACAACTTGCTTTTTTCAATGAGCAAATGGAAATTGCCAAATCTACCCAAATGCCAATGATAATCCACAATAGAAAAGCCGATAATGATGTTAAGCAAATTCTGCTTGATACCGATTATTTTAAGGCTGTATTGCATTGCTTTAGCAGTAACCTGGAATATGCTGAAGAAATGATAAACCTTGGTTTACTTATTTCATTTACCGGAAACGCTACTTATGGTAGTAAAAAAACTGAAAAAGTTATTAAAGCAACAGAACTATCAAAAATAATGCTGGAAACCGATGCGCCATTCCTCCCTCCTGCCGGAAAACGTGGCACCACAAATGAACCTGCAAATATTCCTATTATCGCAAAAAAAATCGCAGAACTAAAGAATAGTAATATTGAAGAGGTCGCAAATATAACAACCCAAAATGCTTTGACTTTTTTTAGGCTCCCAAAATGAAACCTTTTGCAAAAAAACGGTTTGGACAAAATTTTTTAATTGATCTGAATATTCTGAAAAAAATTGTCAAAACAATTTCACCCCAACAGGGAGAAATTATAGTAGAAATCGGGCCTGGAAAAGGCGCCTTAACCGAACTTTTGGTGAATTCAAAGGCTACAATTCATGCAATTGAAATTGATGAAGATCTAATTCCTGAACTAAAGGAAAAATTCATAGATCACCCAAACTTTCATCTTCATAATCATGATGCTCTAAAATTTGATTATCAAAACATTATTGAAAGTGGAAAAAAAATTCGGTTCGTCGGGAATATCCCTTATAATATTAGCAGTCAGCTGCTGTTTATGATATTTGAAATCGCTAACCTGGTTACTGATATTCATTTCATGATCCAGAAAGAAATTGCTCAGCGAATAGCAGCCAAATCCGGTTCTAAGAATTATGGAATTCTTTCTGTTATTTCCAGTTTTTATGGTAATCCAAAAATGGAATTTACTGTTTCTCCAAACGTTTTTCGTCCGATTCCAAAAGTAAATTCAGCCTTATTTTCAATTTTTATCAATCCAAAAAAAATCCCCGATATAGAAACTACAACTTTTAAAAATGTTGTTAAAACTGCATTTAATAAACGCCGAAAAACATTGAAAAACTCATTAAAAGATATATTGCCTAAAAATCCTGCAAACTGTCCTATTGATTTGTCAAGGAGACCAGAAACTCTTGAACTGAAAGAATTTTTGTTTCTAACTCAATATGTTCTCTCACAACAGAATAACAGAGACAATTAATTCATCAGATTAACCTTCGGAAAGTTAAACGAACATATGAAGTGTCCAGTATGGAGTGAATTATCTGTGATAATGCAAGTTAAAGATTAACGAAATAAACACATCAACATACTTGATGTACTCCAAAATATTCCTTCTATTTCAGATAGAGCCTGTAATCTTATACTAAAATTTATTTTCAATTTTTATATCAGGCTAAAAACGCATACTTTCATTCAAAATAAACTGTTATCAAGGCAATCAAAAATCAAAATTAATTCCGGAACATTCCACATTTCACTTGTAAAATACCCAAACAAAAAATAAATTATCGGGCTTTCTGAAAAGGGCCCCTAGCTCAACGGTTAGAGCGCCGGACTCATAATCCGTCGGTTCGGAGTTCGAATCTCCGGGGGCCCACAAAACACAAGCCCTTGTTAATTGTAAAATTGCAAGGGCTTTATTATTTATGGGTTTTTCTTCTTTAGGTAGTAAAAAGTGACATATTTTAGCATATTTTGACATATGAAACGGGATACGGAATATTATAAGAAAATTCATCCCAATGAGTTTGATGAGCAGGGATAGCATCAGGATAAATATCCCCGTCATTTATAGCGAGGATAGAAAAAAACCGGCTCTATATGATTATTAATGGTTAGTGGAATTTAAGTAAATAATTTTTTAAGATCTCTTTATATCTTTTTAGATTAATCAATGATTTGAATTGACACGAAATTTAAACTGCCACGAGATTTGAATTGCCACGAGATTTGAATTGCCACGAGATTTGAATTGCC
>JAOZSR010000071.1 GCA_029939575.1 Fidelibacterota bacterium | reverse complement strand
TGTAGCAAGTAAAAGCAAACCAATATCTACGGAATACCGCAATACCAAAAATTTTGCTAATCTGCAACTTTTCAATAAAGAAAACTTGTTAATAAATAATTATCCAACTAACTATTTTCTTGACAATCTCGTTTTTCATTACCAAAATAGACCGTGAAAATTTGTTTAATCCAACCGCCAATCGAAGAGTATTATTCTACTACTATCAGGAATGTCCCCCTGGGATTGCTTAGCATCGGAGCAACTTTAGACAGACATGAAGTAACACTTGTTGACTTGCGAAATTCAAAACCCATCCCAATTGAACCTCCAACCGAATTTAAAAAATTATCACCTTTTTATCGACCTAAAGACGCATCACCTTTTGGACTCTACAAAAGATATTTTCGCTTTGGATTCCGGGATGAAGAAATAATCCAGACACTTCCCCGAAAAACAAAAATTTTTTGTATATCATCAATGTTTACATCCTATTCAAATATTGTAAAAAATCTGATTAGGTTAATCAAAACAAACATCTCCGACTCTATCATAATATGTGGTGGATCTCATGCTTCTGGCAATCCGGAGGATCTAATCAATTCCGGTTCTGATTTTGTTATAAGAGGTGAAGGGGAATCCGCTCTGATAAAGCTATTAGACCATTTTGAAAATAAAAATAGCGATTATTCAAAGATTCCAAATTTAACCTGGAAAAAAGAGAATTCCCTTTGTTCCAATCCACAAATTTACGAACAAAATCTGGACTCGCTTCCCTTTGCCGACTACTCTATTACAGGAACGCCAAAATATTTTATCAACAAAAAACAACATGCCATGATTATGATCAGCCGAGGTTGTCCTCATCGCTGTCAATTCTGTTCAATCCATCAAACTATGGGATATAAATACAGGACCCGCTCTGTAGAAAATGTCCTCCTGGAAATGGAATCTAAAATACAATTGGGATTTCGCTCCTTTGATTTTGAAGACGACCATTTTGGAGGAAATATCAAAACGACCAATCGATTCCTGGATGGCGTAATTGAAAAATTTTCTTCATACGATTTATCATTACAGGCAATGAATGGAATAACAGCATCAAACCTGGATAAAAAAACTATTTTAAAAATGAAAAAGGCCGGCTTTTCAGCATTAAACCTGGCCCTGGTCAGCCCTTCTGAAAGAACTCAAAAAGACCTGAATCGTCCTTTTGGAACTGACAAATTTGTAAAAACTGTTAATATGGGAGTTCAAGCTGGTTTATTTGTAACAGCCTATTTGATCCTGGGATTACCAGGTCAGACTACTAATGATGCTTTGGATTCCATTTTATTTCTGGCAAAGCTCCCCTGCCTGATCGGACCATCTTTTTTCTATCTTGTCCCCGGGACCGAAACTTTTAACAAGTGCCAATATGAGAATAAAATTCCCGAAAATCCAATATGTTTTCGCTCAACCTATTTTCCGGTTAGCACTGAAAATTTTAATCGGGAACATGCCATGACACTTTTTAGAATCTGTAGAATTCTGAACTTCATCAAGAAAATACCTGAAACAGATTATCAACCTGGAAATTTTCAAATAGAAGATAATAAAATATATCTTAAAAAAGACTTATCGGGAAAAGAAAGTCATTTCTACCTCGGATTAGCGCTGCTCAAACTGCTATTTAACAAAAAGAAATTATATGGCACCAATAAAAAACAATCCGGTTTTTATCCTATTGTAAAAGAAAATTATTCAAATAAAATATTATGCAAATTTCTGGATACTGATTGGCAGGTTACTAATCCTATAACGAACCAAAATCTTTCCAAAAAACATTTAATTGAAATACTTTCCGATTTTTCTTGACACAGATTCCAACCTCTAATATTGTAAACAGAAAAAATTCAGTCAAACCGTCACGCCCCTGACAAAATTAATTGACACTAAAACAGGGCTATGACATAAATAATTTCAGAGAATGACAGGATTTCCAATCACTCTGACATTATTAATTAACAATAATTTTGGTACACCATTTGTCCCTTGCTAAGGTGATTTTTAAAATGTTGACAAAAAAAACAGAAGGAGAATTAAAATGAAATATTTAAAATGGTTATCAAATGAAATGGATGGATATCATCCGGTTTATGGAAATGAAGAAGATGCGTTTATACCGGATTTCAGACCGGTTGTAGATGTGGAAGAAAACAAGAAACAATACAAATTACTTTTAGAACTGCCCGGACTTAATAAAAAAGACATAAAACTGAATATTAAAGGAAATATTCTGACTGTTTCAGGAGAAAAAAAAGAAATCAAACGTTCAGAAAAAAACCGCTTACATCGTAATGAACGTAAATTTGGAAAATTTCAGCGCAGCTTCAGAGTACCAAAAGATGTTAACCAAACAAAAATAACTGCTGAATTTTCTGAAGGAGTATTAAATATTACAATGGAAAAATCAGAAGAGTTACTACCAAAAGAGTTAAATGTATCAATTAAGTAAAGGAGGTGTATTATGACGCTTATTAAATGGAACCCAGACAGAAGAAACATTATTGATTTTAGAGATGAAATGGACAAGTTATTTGACAATTTTTTTACAACAGACAGTAATATCGAATCTGGTGTAAATTTTATGCCTGCTGTTGATATCGAAGAAACTGAAAAAGAATATTATGTTCATGCTGAATTACCGGGAATGAAAAAGAAGGACATTGGTGTTAATATCAAAGACAATCTATTAACAATTTCCGGAGAGAAAATAACGACAAAAGAAAATAAGGATCATGTTTCATATAGCAGGGAAAGAACTTTTGGAAAATTTGAACGGAGTTTTCGCTTACCTGACCTCGTTGACTGTAATAAAGTTGAGGCCGAATACAAAGACGGGGTAATTGGTATTAAAATTCCTAAAAAAGAAGAAGCAATTGCCAAAAATCTCAGTATTAATATTAAATAAAAAAACTGTGTAAAACAAAAAGCCCTGCCCCGTCAGGGCTTTTTGTTTTTGAATGATAAGTATTAACAATTTGCTAAGATTGTTAATTATTACCAATGAAAAATAATAAAACGCTAAATCAAACTCCTACTCCCCGGAGAGGATTGCTGTGGATTATAAGCGATTTATTTAGAAACTAATTGTTTTAAAACTATCGTAGGATCCAATAACTGATCTGGTTTTTGGCTTGAAAACCAATTTCCACCAAGGTATTTTTCATGTTTAGTAATAGGATTATCCATGAACAATTCAAGATGTAACATGCTGGTATTATTATATTTTAATTTCTGGATATATAGTGGTGAATTTTCATTAATTTGATCAGATTTTAATACTAATCCCACCACACCAATTCTTTCACCCTGGCTGATAGAATCCCCTGTTTTGACATTTATTTTTCCCATTTCTCCATATTTCCAATAGGATCCATTTTCATTCTTCATAATCAGATACCAGGTAACATTCCAATAATCAAGCATCTGCGGAGAAGTCATTATCCCGATTTCCACTACAGTGCCCTTTTCTATGGCATAAATATTTTCACCGGCTTTTGAGTACAAATCAATTCCACAATGAAACCGGTCACCCCGATTTTCCCAAAAAGAGCCTGGCTCATTTTTTTGGGGAATTTTTATTGTTTTACTTTCCAAGGGCCATACTGCCATATAAACTCCATAAAAAACTTGATAAAATTAGCAAAGTAAAGTGGATTAACAAACTATTTTTTTCAACACGTTAAACATCCCATTACTTCTTAACCAAGGTGTTTTTTAACTTAGTAAAAGCCAGCAGTTAATTACATTTTTTACTGTTTTTTCACCTAAGCAAATTTACGGTATTGAAATTAAACCCAAAAATAAAACAACCAGCACAATATACTGTATATTGTTTTTATAAAATGTACTATATGTTGAGTTTGGCCTATTTTAAGATTATCACTTTATTTATTTGACTTTTATTTATTTGGTTATCAATTTATATTAATAATAAAATTGTAGGAAAAGATGAAAATAATTATCGCTGATGATGAAATTTCTTTTTGTAATATGTTAGAAATATATATGAAGGAATGGTTGTTTGATTATGAAGTTTCTAAAAACGGAGCCGATGCTCTGCAACGAATCTATCATAATAACGAACCAATATTATTACTGTTAGATTGGGAAATGCCGGGATTAAACGGTTTGGATATTTGTAATCATTTAAATAATAACCCTCCTGATTATCCAATATATATAATTTTACTAACAGGAAAAACTAATGTTGAAGATCTGGAAGAGGCCATGGAAATTGGTGCTAGTGATTTTATTCGGAAACCTTTTCAGGAGAAAGAATTACATAGTAGAATTTTAGCCGGTAAAAGAATATTAGAACTTCAGGACAAGATTACTAAACATCGTAATGCCCTGGCGAAAACCAATAAAAATCTCGAGCATACTTTAGAAGTTATTAAACAGGATGAAGAGGCCGGGCGAACAATTCAGCGAAAAATTTTACCTAAAAACAATACAACTTTACATGGTTGTACTTTTACTCATACTCTTTTACCTTCTTTATATTTAAGTGGTGATTTTTTAGATTATTTTAAAATAAATGATGATTGTGTTGGATTTTATTTTATTGATGTTGCCGGCCATGGATCATCATCGGCTTTTGTTGCAATTTTACTAAAAAGTTACATTAGTGGATATATTACCAGATTTAATGCTATTGGAGACCAAACACTTTTGCACCCAAAACAATTGTTAAAAAAACTCAACCAACTTATTCTAAATGATGACATTGACAAACATTTTACTATATTTTATGGAATATTAAAAAATAGCACTCGTGAATTGATTTATTCAAATGGAGGACAATTCCCTTTTCCTATTTTATTGTCTGAAAATAAAAAAGAATTTATTGTTCAAAAGAGTTTACCCCTTGGATTGATTGATAATGCTGAATTTCAAGAAGAAACAATTAGTTGCGGTGAAAATTTTTGTTTATATTTGTTTTCAGATGGCATTTTGGATATTATAAATCATAACAGTCTGACCGGAAAACAGGAAATATTATTTAATGCTGTTTCTGCCAGATCTACAAATATTGACTTATTAATTAAGCGCTTACAAATAGACCGAGTCGATAAATTACCGGATGATATTACAATATTAAAAATTGCTAAAGGTTGCAAATAATTTTACTTCCATATCTGCAAAATATTTCCTTTTACACAATTTGAATTAATAAAATATTTGGCAAATCCATTTTCGGTCAGAAAATAGAAAAAAATAGAAATAACCGGTTGATTATAGGGAATATTTAATTGGTTTTATCTGAAAGCCTGACATAAGGAATAATAGATGTTTTCAGTAGGATTGTACCATCTTTTAATTATAGTAGATTTTCTAATTGTCATATCACATATTTGTTCAGTAAGAGATAATGTTATATCATAACGATCATCCTTATAATATTGCAATTCATTGGAAACTTTAATTTTTAAATTTGAAACTAAGGAAAAACGGGCAAATTCGTCGATATCTTTCCAGGCTCTTGTCCAGGTTGTATAGCGCGATGAATAGCCAACTCCATATAATTTATTGTTCTCCCGCGGAAGGTTTTTTATCCAATCCGGCTCCTGTCCCCAAACCTGTTTGTCCGATTTAACCTTAATAGTTGATGAAGCCGGATAAACAAGTAAAACAAAACTTGCTTGTTGGGTAAGCATAGAATCAACAATCCGATAATTGTCTGCTATCTGATTATAAAAATCTTCTTCATAAATTTCATTATAATCAAGATTAGTCAGTGAAAACCGATTATTCTCTGTAGTAATATAGTTGAAGATCAATCTAACTTCTTTTTGTTTGGCCATTTTTATTAAGGCTCTTTCTATAGCAATTTCTTTTCCTCTTTTCAAATCATCAACCCTGCCAGTATATCCGACTCCAAGTATTGTTCCAAAATTTGATTCAGGTAGATTGATGAACCAGTTCGGAACTTCCAGTGGCGGAGTTTCATAAAGAGATATTTCCACAGGATTTTTTTCAACTGGTGTCTGGTGACAATTTTGTAACAGAATTGAAAAAATTAACAAAAGAAATAATAACAGTTTTTTCAAAAGAAGCTCACTTTAATTAAAATAATTTTGGGAAAACCTGCCGGTTTTTAGACCGGCAGGTAGAAAGAAAATTAGTCAACAGATTTTAATTTATCTATCTCTTTTTCCAATTCGTCAAAACTAAGATTGGCTTTTGCTTCATTATATAAAGCTTTTTGCCTGTTGGCAGCTTTCTTAGTTTCGTTGATCATGCTGTTTAAATTATACTTGGCAAGAGAATAAGCATGGTAGCCACCATCTTCAGTTTTTACTTCTCTCTTAACAATTTCACAAAAATTCAACACATTAGCAGAAACCTGTTTACTAACAGAGGATGAAAATTCCAAAGCCTCTGCATCTTGTCCTAAACCACTTTCCTGCAGAAAGTCCTTTACCATATTATTAACTTTAGTTTCAATTGTTGATGAAACCTGGTCTCTTGCCCTGGCGTCAGCTACTTTTTTTGCCAATGCCAGACTTTTCTTAGAGGCATCACCGGCACCATAAATTGCATCTTCCGCAGATGGTGTATTCAAATACCATTCAGGAATGTCCTTCATCTTTGTTGGTGGTTTTTTTCCACAATCCATCAAAGAGAAAACAAGTGGGATTAACAACATAATAATTAATAATTTCTTCATAATTGCTCCTTTCGTTTAGATTCTTATTATTAACTTCTGGTTCTTTATTTTGAAGCCTTCTGTAAAAAGGCTGAAAAATTCTTCTTTGATAATTTAATACCCTTTTGGGCTTTTAAAATTGCATTGGAGCGAGATTTCATATCAAGTCCTTTTCCCCTGGCTTTTATAGATGATAAAACGTCTCCGCTTTTTCTTTCTATCAAATTTAATTGAACTGATGTTTCTATATAATACTGATTTCCCATTGGACTGTCAATAGTTTTTTCTTTGCCAACAGATAATTTGCCAACAATGGAAAAAGGTGCATCATCAATAACCGTAAAGCCATTATCAGTTATATAGGAAGTAATTTTATTTTCAATATCAGGAAGAACATTTCCATTGTTATCTGTAATGTGTAAGGAAAATTGCAAATCTAATTTTTTTAATTTATAAAAAATTGCAACTTCCGCTTTAGGAATTGAGGTTTTTAGATTTTCAGGAATTTTTGACAAATCCAAACCTACTATTATTTCTCCTGACTCACCAATGTTATCAGTTGATGTGGCTGTGGGATTAAAAATAAAAAATCCGTCAGAATTTGTAGTGGATTTTGTTAAAATCTCTCCATTGGAATATTTAGCAATAATCGGAAAACTGGAAATGCCGGCTCTCATTTCATCCGTTTTGTATTCTACTTTGACCTGAACAGGATCTGGTAACTGTTTACCGGAAAAACCCTCCTGGTTATTACCGGAAATAATATTTATCTCAATATGAGCCATTATATCCCGGGCTTCGGAAGAAATTCCGGATTTAGATAATTGGTTAAATTTGGAATGGCTTTTACCCGAAAGTGCCACAAGCAGACTGTTTTTAATATAATATTCGGGAATGATTTCTCCTGCCAGGGTAAAATTTTTGATGCATGAAAATATTTTTCCATCCTTTAGCATCAGCCTTGCATCTTTAACAAGTTGGTCAGTTTTATGAAATATACCATCCATTTCACCAATAAGTGTGCTTAGATACTTTTCTTTATTTAATACTGCCAGAACATAATATTTCCCTTTTTCCTGCATAATCTCAACAATCTCAATTCCACTAACTGTGGCAGAAACAGTAGATTTGATTTTAAAATTAACTTCGGCGGATGATGATGTCTCATTATCTTGAGTTAATTCCTGTTCCAGGGCTTCCATTTCAGACTCTATTTTAACCTGGATTTGACTGGAAATATCAACTCGCGCCATATCAATAGCAATTGTTTTTTCTTCAGAGATTCCAACCCCGAGAAAATAACGGGAACTGGGATATTTTTTATGTTTGTTGGTTGTTGCCCAATCGGGAATTTTAGCCAACACCAGTGTATTTAAAAGTATAAAATAAATAATTGTTCTAAAGATACTTTTGGCCACAATACACTCCTTTATTCTTCAACTATATCAAGTAGAATGAGTTTACGGGAAATCGAAACCCGCTTTATTTTTCCATACCCTTTGTAATTTTTCTTACAAAACCTATAAATATCTGTAGAACTTCTGTATTTTTCAGAATCTACCCAAATTTGCAGATCATAAGTATAATCAGAAACAACATTTTCTTTGTAATTTATTGTAAATTCTTTCACCAAATCACCAAAGGAAAAAATATTTTCCTCAGCTTCATCAATATCAAAAAAGTCACTAACTGTGAGGAGAAGTTTATACTGAATTCCCTGCTCCAAATCTTTTTTCCAATAGGCCAGGATCCGACTTAGCACTTTGTCAATTCCATCATTCATAGCCTCTTCAATCAAAACACCATCTGCTGATGTTCTTTCTTCGCTATATCCGGTTTCCGTCCCCAGGAGTCGGCTGGTTGTTGTTTCAAAAGCTCTGCATCCAACCACAGCTTTTTTAACTGTTGAAGAGCCAATTTTACGGGTTGTAATATTAACATTATAGGTTATATAAACATCGCTGCCAATTGATAATGCCAATAAATAACTATAATCATCTTCACTGCCCTGGAGAGCAAATTGGGTAGAACTAAGTTCCTGCAATATCTGTTGCTGTTCCGGTACAATAACTTCAAACTTGCGGGCAGTTAGGTAGGATTCAATAACCTCGGCTCCTTTTTTATAATTAACATTGGTTTTAAGAATTTCAATTGGCGCCATACCATTTATTTTTTCCGGAATTACCATGACAGAAGGCATTCCTACAGATAGGGCTACAACACTTCCCTTTTGTAAAATCTTTTTATCCACCAGATATTCACGCAATATTTCTTTATTAATTTTATAGGTTTTCTCAATTTTTAATTTTTTCCCCTGATCTGTTTTTATACGTTTATCATAGTATTGAGCTTCCCATGTAATAAATTTTTTAATATTATCCAGTTTATAAAATTCAGTCTTGATTTTTTCAAAACTCGCTTTTTCTTCATCAGTTTGTAGCATTGGGTCAGTTCCTCCGGAAAGCACAAACCATACCGCTGTTCTTTTGGCATCCGTATTTGCATTTTTATCGAGTATATCAGATTTAGGTCTTCTCTTGTGTTTTGGATCAGTACCAATTCCAGTAGCTCTGATCATTACTACAGTCGGTGAGGTGCTTTCCACCAACACTGCCTGTCTGGAAAATGGCAAATCATTATCTGCAAAAACAGGATGGATTAACAGGATTAAAGAAAATAGTTTTAAAATATGTTTCAGCATAATATTATCCTTTAAAATATTTAATGTAGAAAAAATTTAAATTCAAGGGTGTAAAATACATATTTGTCATTTTTTCCTTCATAGCTATGTCAATCTTTCTTTTTGGATGCTCAATAATCATCATACCTTTTGTCCATTGTTGTATTTTGATTATACCGGCTGAGGAAAGTTGTCCCAATTTTCGAGCGTTATCTTCAGGAGTGACGAGGCGCACATAGCCCTTTTTGTCAACATTAGATAATTCAAATATTGATTCCCGGCATCCAATAGTATTTATATATGTTATAGATTTATGAAAATATAGGTCAGCCTGACCATAAATATTAATAGTAAAAATAAATAAAAACAATATTACTTGCCTTTTTTTCATTTAAACCTAGGAATTACTTATTAATAAAATTACCGGGATTAAATGGAAGTGTCGGGGGAGAAAAATGGATATATAAACCAAAAGTTTCTCCAATACTCGAAATTTCCGGGTAATCCTGATCATAAAAAGTAGAAATCGTTTCTTCATCATCATCGTACTCAACATACCAATAATCGATTGAAGGAAAAAAAGTATAACCGGTAAAAATTCCTATATTCCAATCAATATTAACGGCATATTCAAGTCCCAATCCTAATCTGCCACCAAAGCTACCATTTATAATTGATATATTATCTCCATCCAATTCCCCGGAAGCAGACAAACCCTGAATACCACCAACTGCTTCCCAGTGTAATGCAAAGGGGCCGAAATAATATTTTTTCATGTATCCCAGATAACCATTAAAATAAGTAGCAAAACTATTTTGTTGCTCATTTGCAATATCAATTGTAAAAATATCAAAAAAATTAAAAATTTCTTGTTCTGTTACAACATAATTGTCAACTGGTACAATCCCCCCTGTTCCACCGATTACTAAAAAGGATTGCCGTTTTTTGGTCAAAGGAGCGATATTCCAGTTTAAAGATAAATCAAGAGCCGGAATCGTACCGGAAAATTCATCAAAAGCAACTATAAATGCCTTGTCATCTTTATCAGAAAACAATCCGCCCTGTGTAATATCGACATTGATCATACGCGGTTTAAATGCTACGTCAACTCCAAGTCTCGGATGCTCCACCATAGTCATGCCCGAAACCCAATCGCCTTTGTGAATTGCCCAGGCTGATGACAAGTGTTGTCCCTGTTGACGATTATCTGCCACTTTACCAATCCTGACAAAGCCGGAATTAACAAATTTTGTTTTTCCTGAATTATCCTCCATAAATTCACCAACAAAAAAAGGCTCATCCATTTTTATACCTTCAAATTTACCAAGAGGAAAATGAATAGTCCTATTGTCAACTTCTGCAATTGGTGTCTGGAGTTTGAACATATCCAGTTCCCGGGTATGAATTTCCAGATTCTTGGCAATCATTGGAGCAATATTATGAATTGCTTCTCTGATGGCTTTTTTTGTGTTGTTTTTTTCATATTCAACACTTGAACTAACCGAGGTGGAGAGTGTAGCAAGTTTTTTAACTTCAGGATTATCAGTTGTAATTACATGATACCAAATAAGACCTGATTCTATCGTAACAGAAATTTTCTTTTCCTTTGAGTCATTGCTAATTTTATATTTTGAAACAAAAGGGACATAAATATAAGATGAGTTCATAACTTGTTCCAGTTGTCTGGCGGTTATTCCTATTTCATGAGCTTTTGTTGCAATAAAGGCATTTGTCTGTGATTCAGAGACCAGGTTTCTGGCCCTGATTTCTTTTTTAACATCTAATACTTTAATTATTTCAGGCAGAATTGTAGCGTCGATGATTTCTGAAATTTTAACTTTTGTGACTGTCCTTTGATTTTTTAATTCTTGCCGGAAATTCTTTTGGACTTTTTCTGGAAGTGGATTAAAATCAAATCTTTCAATTTTTACTCCACGATGAATTGTTTTCAACAGGTATTGTTCATGTTCAAGAGGTAAGTTTTTTGCCTTATCTTTGTACAATATAGCATCGACAAAGGCAATGGATTTGCGAGTATATCTACCGGTATTTCCGAACAGGAAGTTTATAGAAAGAAAAATCAATAGCATTGTTAAACTTTTTAGATAATATTTTTTAATATTCATTTCTACCATATTCCTTTTTTACTTAGTCATTTATTTCCTTAAATTTCACTCATAGTATATATTATGTCAATCTTTTTTAATTAATTTAATATTAATATTGACATTATGTGATTTGTATCATAAAATAGAGCACGGAACTTATAAGACATTAAGATGATTAAATTTAAAAACATAAAAAAGAGCCTTTTTCTACTGATTTTCGCACTTCATCTTTTACCGATATTCGGGCAAGCCCTCTATATTAACGAAGTTATGTTCGATCCTGTTGGAGCAGATCAGTATGATGAATTTATTGAAATCTATAATTGTTCAAGTTCTCCCATTGCTTTAGAAAATTTTCAAATAATTATTAATGGTACTCCGGATTCTTTAATTTGTCCAGGTCCAAATAATATAATTAATGCACATTCTTATGCCCTTATTTTGGATAGAAATTATTTAATTGACCAGCAATCAATACTCTATGATGAAATTATACCAACTGGCACCTTAAAAGCAACTATTAATGAAAATTCTTTTGGTTTATTAAACTCTACGCCTAATTCTATTTACCTGGTTTCAGGGGAAGGCGATACAATTACCTCTGTTATTACTACTGCTGATCAGGAGCCTGGCTATTCTGATGAAAAAATAATCAGTTGTAATGACTTTACTGGCAACTGGGGAAATAGCAAAGAACTGCTTGGAACCCCAGGGATGAAGAATTCCATAGCACCAAAAGAGTATGATTTGGCAATCTCAGAATTTAATTTGGTAAATGGCTGGCAATTGCCACCGGGTGAACCGGCCGAATTTTTTGTTAAAATTAAAAATATCGGATTAAACCTCTGTTTTGACGCCAATTTATTATGCGGAGTTGATCTTAATCGCGATTCAATTTTACAAGAATGTGAAATATCGTTCACATCCCAGGCAATAACCCTTGAGCCGGAAGATTCACTGGAATGGATTTTTACAAGTGAAAATGTTTATCCCGGCTACTCCCTGGCAATGGCTGTTATCAATTATGCTGATGATGATTCAACAAATAATAAAAATATACGGGAAATCAGCATGGAAATTCCCCAAAACAGCCTTATTGTAAACGAAATCATGTATGACCCGAATTCAAATCAGGGCGGAGAATGGGTGGAATTACAAAACATTTCTCCTTTACCAATAAATTTATATAATTGGAAAATTGCTGATAAATCAAATTCTGTATTTATTACTAATGATAGTCATATTATAAACGCTGACAGTTTTTTAGTTTTGTTCAAAGAAAACAATTTTTTAGATTTTTGGAATGTTGATTCTCAATCACTGATCCGGGTAATTGATCTGCCAACTTTCAATAATACTTCAGATTCAGTTGTTGTTTGGGATTGTTTTAATGAAAGGGCTGATGATTTTGAATACCAGGAATGGTGGGGACATTCCAAAGGAATTTCCCTGGAACGCAAAAATCCATTCTTTAAAAGTATAAATCCGGAAAACTGGGATTTATCAACATCTCAGGATGGTGGCACTCCGGGTGTAGAAAATTCAATTCTTATGAAAGAATTTGACCTGGCGATTTTTGCAGACTCCATTTCCTATTATCCGCAAAAAATCTTACCGGGAGATTCTTTAATCCTTTACATCCAGATAAACAATATCGGACAAAAAAACGCAACCAATTTTTCACTTGATGTCCGATTTCATCATGGTGTTTCCATGGCAAAGTTCGGGCAACTGATTATTCATAAAAATTATACTGATACACTAACTTCCTTTGAAACCTTATATGACACTCTGGTTACTAAGGTCGATTTTGCCGGAGCTGGATATTTACACTTTGATGTTGATTATGTTGATGATGACATGAACCCGGCTAACAACTCAGCTATAATTCCGATTTCCATAGGTTATCTGCAAAATTCTATTGCAATTAACGAAATCATGTATTTGCCTGCCACTGATAAACCGGAATGGATCGAAATTTATAATCCCGGCATCGAAATTGTAAATTTGAAAAATTTCTATATCAAAGACGGTGGTGATAAAATCAATAAAATTACCGATCAGACTGTACAGCTTCCTCCGGATTCTTTTGCTGTCATCGTTGCTGATGAAATATTTAATCTTTATGAACCGGAATTTAATGGAATTTTACTGGTTGCCGAAAGTTTTCCCGTCTTAAATAATAGTGGAGATTCATTAATTATTTTGGATGCAGCAGAGCACAGGCTGGATAAATTATATTATTCCCCTGATTGGGGTGATATTGATGGCACTTCTTTGGAGCGAATAAATCCCTATAGCGACGATCAAACAGGAAATAATTGGAACGTATCAGTAGCAGATCAAGGCTCAACACCGGGTATTAGAAATTCAATCATGATTAAGGATTTTGATCTGACAATTGATAGTATTTATTTTTCTGACAACTATTTACTGGAAGGTGATTCTGTTTCTATTTTTGTTAATATAAAAAATAATGGCCTGGAGCCAGTAGACAATTATGATGTGCTGATTAAAATTTTTGAACAGGGAAATCCTGATGATATTTTTTTTATAACAACTATTCATGGGGTGTCATCATTACAACCCAGGGAAATTCACACTGAAGAAATTTATGTCAATACAATAAACGGCGGTGTATTTGATGTTTTTGGCCGGGTTTTCAATATGTTAGATGAAAATAATGAGAACGACAATAAAACTATAGAAGTGGTAATTGGATATCCGGACAATCCCCTTGTTATAAACGAAATAATGTTTTCTCCCCAAAGTGGAGAATGTGAATGGTTTGAAATTTTCAATATTTCTAACAAGAATGTTGACCTTAACAGGTGGCAAATTCGCGATGGCGGAGGTTCCTGGGCTCAAATTGAAGAAACCGGAAATTTGCTGGGGCCGAAGCAATTCACAATTGTAGCAGCTAACCAGGATTTTGCTATGCAATATCCCGACTTTAATGATAAAATAATAGTTCCGGAAAATTTTCCTGTATTAAATAACGGTAGTGATTCATTATTGTTACAAGATGGGTTAGGAAACAGCCGGGATGCTATCTATTATAAACAAGCGTGGGGTGGAGAACAGGGCATTTCTATAGAGCGACGGAATCCTTTTGCTCCGGCTATAGATTCTGTAAACTGGGGCTCTTCAACGTCCAAAATCGGAGCAACACCCGGATTGAATAATTCCATTTTGAAATATAATTTTGATCTGGCAGTAATGGAAAAATCTTTTCAGTTTATCCCAAATATTATCAAAACCGGACAAAAAACCAGATTTGAATTCATAGTGAAAAATAAAGGTATCAGCAATAGTAGTCAATTCTCAAGCAAAATTTATCAGGACCAAAATAATGACTCTCTTGCCCAGCCAGGTGAATTAACCTGGAGCTTGCATAATATCCCATCTCTTGAAGCAGATTCTACAATTTTGCTTGAAGGTGAAGTTTTCGCAGGTAATTCAGGTACTAATAATTACATCCTTCATTTAGAAATAGAACAAGAGGAAAATCCGGATGACAATAAATCTTATACCAGCCTCTTAGTCCCTTTTGAAAAAAACTCAATTGTAATCAACGAGTTCTTATCCAACCCAAATAATCAACAGGTTGAATTTGTAGAATTTTTCAACAAGTCTATAAATCCAATAAATCTAAACAACTGGACAGTCTCAAATACTTACAGAACATTCAACATAAAAGACCAAATTATTCAGCCTTTTGAATTTCTGATAATTGCCAGAGACAGTCTGTTTTTTGATTATTTTCCCCCGACAAATGCAATGCAAATCGTTAATAGAGATTTATTAATTCTGAATAATAGTGCAGATAAAATCAAAATTGCGGATTTAACAGGAATGGTTATCGATTCCCTGGAATATGATGAAGACTGGAAAATTTCAAAGGGTAATTCTTTGGAAAAATATTTACCGGAATATGAATCTAATATTAGCACATCCTGGCAAAATTCTATAAATAATTTTGGCGCCACTCCGGGTAAAGTAAATAGCATTACTCCTTTTAATTATGATGTGGCTGTGGATTCGATTTCCTTAACTACTGATATGGGTGATGAAGATGCCCTTTTTTCTGTAGAAATAAAAATTAAAAATGCCGGCCTTTACGAATGTGAAATTGGAGTTCTAAAAATATTTGATTGTATAAATCAGGAAAAATATTTAGTTGATTCAGTAGAAGTCTTTGGCCTGGCCAATAATAGTGAAAAATCTATTACCAGGAGAATTGGGCCTTTTGAAAACGGCGGTCATACATTTGCTGCTATTTTTAATTGGGATCATGATTTAAACCAAGAAAATGACACTGCTTATTTTTCAATCTCAGTTTCCTATGGCACGAATTCGATTTTTATTTCTGAATTTATGCCTAATCCCTATGATATTAACACGGTAGATAATTGTGTATCCGAATACCTTGAATTTTACAACTCTACTCACGATTCCATAAATTTGCAGGGTTGGTCAATTTCAGATGAAAACACCGCATCATCAGTAGTTATAAAGCAAAAAGCAATAGTTCCACCTAAAGGATATTATGTACTTGCTGCCGATTCATCAATTTTTATTTTTGAGGAAACCAATCCTCAAAATACCTGTGTGGATTCAGACTTTCCATCATTGAATAATACTGGAGATGACTTGTTTTTATATGATCTCACCGGAAAATTATTAGATAGTTTGAGTTTTGAATCTTCATGGAAAATAATGATGGGTATTGCATTGGAAAAAATTTATCTTAAAAATCCAAACACTCCTAATAACTGGCGTCCTTCAGTTCATAGAAATGGCGGAACACCGGGCTGTCAAAATAGCATTGCTGTAACAAAACAGATAACCAAAGCAGGAATTAAAATCCATCCCAGTCCTTTTACTCCCAACGGAGATGGCTTGGATGAAGAGGTTGGAATATATTTTCAATTACCCTTTCCATCAGCAAAAGTCACTATAGAAATTTATGATATGACAAGCAGAAAAATTTATACACCCGGGCAAAATGTAGTGTCAGCAGAAACCGGAGTTATTCACTGGAATGGCGACAGTGATTTCGGAGGAAAAGCACGGGTTGGAATGTATATAGCCCGTTGCACTGCTACAGATATTGCTACAAATAAAACAGTAGGTTATATTGAAACCCTGGTATTAGCAAGGTAAAAAACCAAAAGGGCCGGAAAAACCAACTGTTTTTTTATTTATCCTTATGCTTTTTGTGGATAATGGCAGGTTTAAATTTTTTTTGTTTTTGATGCACGTTTGGATACAATTTTTCTAGGCAATCTGGACATACCCCATGAGTAAATTTAGATTCGTAATGTTTATTTATGTAAAACTCAACCCTTTCCCAGGTATCATCTTCATTCCGGATTTTCTTACAATTAGTACATATCGGTACAAATTCTTCTGGATTTTTAACATTTACAATGGTTTTGTCAGCATCATTATTCAGATTATTATGTGTTATTTTAATTTTATTCCGTTCAATCGCAAACAAAATCGAATTTATTAATATATCCGGATTACATCGGTTAATATCAAGGTAATCCTGTACACCTTTTTTTATAATTTTTAAAGCATCAGATAAATTATAAATATTACTTAATGCAATTAATGGTATTTCTGGAAATTTTACAAAAAACACCTCAAGTTCTGATAAATCATCTTTATTCAATATATTTTGGTTAAATAAAATTACATCCTGCCTATCCTTTTCAAGAAAAACCAGGCTAGAGCTAATCTCATTTTCAACATGAAGAGTAATTCGCCCTTTAAATTCTAAAAACATTTCCTGAATAATAGGAATATTTATTGGATTCTTATCTATATACAGAACTGACGTCATACTAATGCCTTTTTTAACTTATGTGATAATATGTATTATTTCTGATATTTTTTTTATAAACATAGATTAATTTATAAAATATATATATTAAGTAAAAGATTATAATCACATCGCTTATATAAAAATTGTGGTTCTATATGAATTACAATGGGTAATGAAAATTGATATTTTTGATAGAAAATGATTTTTTTGTGTCAATTTTAAAGGCTCTATATGATTCTTAATGGTTAGTGGAATTTAAGTAAATGATTTTTTAAGATTTCTTTATATCTTTTTAGATTAATCAATGATTTGAACTGCCACTGGATTTGAACCGCCACTAGATTTGAATTGCCGTGAGTTTATGAATTGCCACGAGTTTATGAATTGCCACGAGTTTCAACTCGTGGATA
>JAOZSR010000151.1 GCA_029939575.1 Fidelibacterota bacterium | reverse complement strand
TGATGTTAAGATATGACAATTCCGCAAAAAGTAAATTTGCTGTCATTCTGAATATAGTACGAATGTTTACAATCAGGTTTTTGACCGACAGATTCTCCTACAATTATCGATGAGATTCTTCGTTGCTACGCTGCCACAGACTGTGTCCGGCTTTCGACGGAAAGACAGCCTCGAACCTTTTTACGATTCCACCAAGATATAATAAACTAAAAATAAATGGAAATATTTGAAAAAAAATTGTTAAGATAACAAAACTCTAATATTTCAAAGCCACATTGATTAAATGTCTTGACTTAATAAGGCAAAATCGTTAAAATTCTGCGCTTATTCGATAGAAAAATGAAAAGAATTAATTATATGGAAAATTTTATACAAAACATTTCATTTTATGCAGAAAAAAAACCTGATCATTATTTTGTTAAATCAGATTCAATTTCCTATACTTATGAACAAATCGTCTCAAAAATCGACATTTTCGCTTCATATCTTAAAAATAAATATCCTCAACCAAACAAGAAAATCGGGCTTTTGTGCCCCGACAATCCGGACTTTATAATCGCTTTTTACGCAATTTTAAAAGCTGGTCATATCGTCTATTTAATTCCTGATAATATTTTTTCATACAATTTAAATACAATCACACCAAAAATATTTTTTAATACATTAATATATTCAAAAAAACACCAAAATCATGCTGAGCAACTCAAACAATATACTGATGGCAATTTTGAAAAAGTAATAATTGGTGAAACCAATAGCACCGATCAGGAATGTAATTTTAATACAATTTTAAATAGAAATTATCAAAAACAATATTTCCCTAAAATTTCTTCAAATAAACCAGCAGTCATTCTTTTTTCATCAGGTTCGGCCAGTACTCCTCACCAGGTAATTTTATCAAGAGAAAATATTCTGGAAAATGCAAAAAGTTGTTCAAACCTTTTTAACAAAATCAACGACCCAATTATCTATTCTACTCTACCAATAGATAATTTCATCTCAATCGTATTAGCATTGACAACTGTGCTTATTTTAGGCGGCACATTAATCATCTCAAATCCAATTTCCGAACAAAAGAAAATTGAATTAATTAAAAAATATAAACCAAATGTAATGATTGGAACACCCAAAATATATAAATCAATTTTAAAAATACCAGAATTAAACAGCGACGATATTTCATCTTTGAGGATGTGTTTCAGTTTTGGTCATACATTTTCAAATAAATATATTCTAAAATGGGAAAAGAAATTTTCCAGCATTATAATGGAAGGCTATGGATTAGCGGAAGCCCCGGTAATCTCAGTAAACAAGAGTTCAACCAACCGACAGGAAGGAACCATAGGAAGTGCCCTGGATTGTAATGAGATCAAAATAATCAATTCACATGGTGTTACACTCCATGAAGATCAGGAGGGTGAATTACTTATTCGGGGAAAAAATGTAATGCTTGGTTATTATTCAGATAAACAAATTCAAACCAAGGATAATCATGGATGGTTTCATACCAGTGATATTGTTAAAAGTAATCTTAATGGGTCGATAAAATTTATCGAAAGTCAAAAAGATTATATTTACCGATATGGATACTCAGTAAGCCCCATGGAAATCGAAAAAATTATTATAACTCACCCAAAAGTAAAAGATGTAGTTGCAATAAAACTTATTGGTGAAGTAAACAATCGCATTAAAATTTGTATCGTTCCCGAGCCACATTCAAATTTAAAACAAGAAGACATTTTTCAATTCTCACGTGAAAATTTACCAAAATATTTATACCCGGAATTTGTGGAATTTTATTCAGAAATTCCACGTACAATATTTGGAAATGTCCAAAAATTTCAATTAAGCAGACACTTAATCAGTACAAATAATGGAGGATAGTTTTGAAAGAATATTTAACAAAAGAAATTAGAAACATTGCCCTTTTAGGCCATGCTTCAACAGGAAAAACAGTTTTAGGGGAAGCAATGTATTTCTCTACCGGGAAATCATCCCGGATGGGTAAAATAGATGATGGTACAACAATATCAGATTACCATGAAGATGAAATCGCAAGAAAATTTTCAATTTCATCTTCCCTAATCTGTGCTGAATGGAATGAAAAAAAATTAAATATAATTGATACTCCGGGATATCTGGATTTTATCAGTGAATCAAAAGCAATAACCCGGGTTGTCGATTTCGGATTAATTGTTGTTAATTCTATGGATGTCTCAGTTGTAGGTACTGACCTTGTAAATAAATTTTCTAAAGCAGATAACCTTCCTTGTGGTTTTGCTATAAATATGTTAGATAAAGAACATGCAGCCTTTGAAAAGGCTCTGGAATCACTCCAAAATTCCTTTGGAAAAAATGTTATCCCCCTTCAAATTCCGATAAATGAAGGTGTTGATTTTGATAGTATAATTGATATTATTGCAAATAAAATGTTAACATTTTCAAAAGACTCAAGAGGAAAGGCAACCACTTCTGAAGTACCTGCTGATTTAAAAGCAAAAGTTGAAGAAATGAGAGAAAATCTAATTGAATTTGTAGCCGAATCAGATGACGAACTCCTTGAAAAATTCTTTGATGAAGGAACTCTTTCTGATGAGGAATTATCAGTTGGATTAAAAAAAGCGATTCTTTCCCGTAATCTTTTCCCGGTTTTTGCCACATCCGGTTTTAACAACATAGGTGTTACGAATATGATGAACCTGATTTGTTCTTATGCACCATGTCCTTCAGATCGTGATTCTGTAAAAGGTAGTTTAAATGGAAAAGAAATTGTTAGAAAAATAGATGATAATGAACCAACTTCATTATTTGTATTTAAAACATCCAGCGAATTACATGTTGGAGAATTATCCGTCTTTAAAGTGATCTCGGGTATACTTCGCGGAGGTGGAGACCTTTATAATTGTAGTTCAAAAAACAATGAAAGAATAGGACAAATTTATTCTGTTAATGGAAAAGTAAAAACCGAAGTTGCACATATGCATGCAGGTGATATCGGAGCAGTTGTTAAATTAAAACATACCCATACAAATGATACTTTAGCAGAATCAAAAAACCAAATAGAATATCCCAAAATTAATTTCCCAAATCCAGTTGTCAGAGTAGCTGTAACACCAAAATCTCGGGCTGATGAAGATAAAATCAATATTGGTCTTCAAACACTTCAAGACGAAGATCCTACATTTCATTACGAATATGATGCAGAAATTAAACAGACAATTATCTCCGGACAAGGTGAGTTACATTTAAAAATATCTCTCGATCGACTTAAAGAAAAATATAATGTAGAAGTTGATCAAATTAAGCCGAAAATTCCATACAGAGAAACAATTAAAAAACGCGCTGAAGCAAAATATCGCCATAAAAAACAATCTGGTGGCGCCGGACAATTCGCAGAAGTTTGGCTACGTGTAGAACCTCTCGAAAGAGGCAGTGGTATTGTATTCGAAGATAAACTTGTTGGGCAAAATGTAGACCGTGTTTTTGTTCCCTCAGTAGAAAAAGGTATCAAAGCATGCTGTAGTGAAGGTATTATCGCCGGATGTCATGTAACTGATTTAAAAGCTACTTTTTATGATGGAAAAATGCACCCTGTAGATTCTAAAGATATCGCTTTTCAAATCGCAGGAAAAGGAGCTTTCAGGGAATGTGTTAAAAACGCAACTCCAAGTCTGCTTGAACCTGTCTACCAGATCGATGTAACAGTTCCCGAAGAATTTATGGGAGATGTAATGGGCGATGTTTCCACAAGACGTGGAAAAGTGCTGGGTATGGATACTGAAGGACATTTTCAAACTATTAAAGCCCATATTCCATTATCAGAATTATACCAATACGGTACATCTCTTCGTTCAATGACTCAGGGAAAAGGTCTTCACAAACAAAAATTCTCACATTATGATCCTGTTCCTCATGAAATTCAGGAAAAAATTATTGCTGAATATAAAAAAGAGAAAGAAGAAGATTAAATGTCTAAAGATAAACTCTGGGCGCCCTGGCGAATAGAGTATATCACAAATGAAAAAGAACCGGGATGTTTTTTTTGTAAATATCCCGAAGAAAATAATGATATCGAACGCCTTATCCTTTATCGGGGAAAAAAGGCGTTCGTAATTATGAACTATTATCCCTATAATAACGGTCACCTGATGGTTGTGCCATATCTTCATACTGACAGTCTCGAAAATCTGGATAAAGAAACAAAACTTGAAATGATGATGCTTGTTGAAAAATCTATTACCATTTTAAAAGATGAAATGAATGCCGAGGGATTTAATGTCGGGATTAATTTAGGTCAGGTTGCCGGAGCAGGAATAAAAGATCACATTCATATGCATATAGTTCCAAGATGGAATGGTGATACCAATTTTATGCCTGTAACCGGACATACAAAAGTAATCAGTGAGGGTTTAAAAGAAACCTGGAAAAAATTAAGCAAAAAGTTTAATAAAATTGAAATATCTGATTGACAATATTAATTAATGGACGTATATTAGCGTCGCTTTTTACAGGTGAACAGAGTTTTAGAAAGTCTAAGATTCCAGAGTAGCTCAGTTGGTAGAGCAGGTGGCTGTTAACCACTTTGTCGGGGGTTCAAGTCCCTCCTCTGGAGCATAAAGTCCCATCTTTTTGGGACTTTTTTTTTGCAATTTCTTTCAGTAAAATAAAGGCCCAATATGTATTTCACTTATGTTTTGTTTTCTTCAAAATTTGACAGAATTTATGTAGGACAAACAAAAGATCTTAAAATTCGATTGGCAAAACATAACTCAGGTAAAGTGAAATCTACAAAACCATATATTCCATGGGAAATTATATTTGACGAACCTTTTCAAACAAGAAGCGAGGCCATGAAAAGAGAAAGGGAATTAAAATCTCATCAAGGTCGTAATTTCATTAGAAAATCAATTTTAAATAAATAATTCTAATATTTTCCTCAGTTGGTAGAGTCCGGTTATCAAATCAGGCTCTTGACTGGCAGTTGCCGGATTAACT
>JAOZSR010000020.1:45014-48286 GCA_029939575.1 Fidelibacterota bacterium | reverse complement strand
GAATCATTATTTCTGAATGACGGATTACATCTCAATAAAAAAGGCTATGATCTTTGGAATAGCATATTGAAACAATATTTAAAATGAACATGATGAAATGAAAGTTCTTTTACATTTAAAAATCTGAAAGTTGAAAAATATTCTCCAAACAAACTAAAATAAGGAATATTCAAATGGAGTATCGGCAAAAATTTTTATTAACAATAATATTTAACTTTGTTATTTTCTCAATACCTGGTTTTGGACAATTAATTCCACAGGAAGTAATTAGTCACATGATGAAAGGTATAAATATCGGAAACACCCTGGAACCACCACTGGAAGGTGGCTGGAATAATGGCCCTTTGCAAGAATATTATTTTGATGATTATGAAGAAGCTGGTTTTCAATGTGTACGAATACCTGTTAGATGGGACCAACACACATCAAATACTCCACCTTATACAATTGATGAATCCTGGTTGGATCGGGTGGAAGAAGTTGTTGATTGGGGTTTGGAACGTGACCTGTTCATAATAATAAATGCACATCATGAAGATTGGTTTTATGCAGATTACAGTAGCCATGTTGCCAGGTTTGATAGTATTTGGAGCCAGGTTTCAAACAGGTTTCAGGATAAATCCGATAGTCTTTTCTTTGAAATTGTAAATGAACCAACTGTTAACGGTGATGTAGGATTGACAGTTGATGAAATAAATGAATTAAATAGCAGAATTATTGCAACAATGCGACGAACAAATCCAACACGAATAATTATATATTCAGGGAATAGTTGGAGCAATTTAAGTCAGTTACAAGCAGCAGCAATTCCGGAAGATGATTATATAATGGCTTACTATCATTCTTATGATCCCTATGAATTCGGAATCAATGGTGAAGGAAGTTTAAGCAGTTCTGATATTCAATATATAAAGGATAAATTCAAATCTGCCGGTGATTGGTCAAAGGAAAATAATATTCCAATTATGATCAGTGAATTTGGTGCACCGGTTCAATGTAATTATAATGACCGAATGTATTTTTATGCACTATATGTTGAAGAAGCAAATAAAAATGATGTTGCATTTTTAGCCTGGGATGATGGTGGATATTTTCGTATTTACAAAAGAGCATCTCGTGAATGGGAAGATCATAAAGATATCCTGATCTATGGTGATCCAAAAAGTCCAACTAACCTGATTTGTACTCCAAAAGATTCTACTGTTACCATTACATGGCTGAATCGTACAACAGAAAATGATAGTATAATCATTGAGAGAAAAACAGGGGATGGTGAATTTGAAGAAATTGGAAAATTAAGTTCGGATTCTTATTATTATACAGATTCAACTCTTGCTCCGGGATATTATTTTTATCGGGTTATTGCAGAATTTCAGGATACTACTGATTTGTATTCCTATCCGTTAAATTGTTATGTGAAACCAAGTGCCAGATTCAGTTTTAATGAACAACCTTTTGCGATTCCCGGAAAGATTGAAATTGAGGAATTTGATATTGGTGGTGAAGGTTTGACCTATCATGATCTTGATGAAATAAACCAGGGAAATGCTCAATCCTTTCGGATTAGTGGAGTTGATATTGAAAATTGCAGTGATGTTGGTGGAGGATATAATATTGGGTATATAAAATCCGGCGAATGGCTGGAGTATACTATCCAGGTTGAAGAAGCCGGATTATATGATATTGAAGCAAGAGTTGCTTCGGCAGAAGCTACAGGAAAATTTAATCTTAAAATAGGTAGTAGAGTTATATTACGTAATTTTGCAATTATAAATACTGGCGGATGGCAGAATTGGGAATCAATAACTGCAACAACTTTGAGTATTGAAGCCGGAGAACATATTTTAAGAGTTGAGATGAAAGGGAATGATTTTAATTTGAATTGGATAAATTTTGAGAAAACTACTGCAATTGATGGCAATTTGCCGGAAATAAAGGAATTTAAACTTAACCAAAATTATCCCAATCCTTTTAATCCATCAACAACAATAAACTACTCAATAGCCCAAAATAATCTTGTAGAATTAAATATATATAATTTGAATGGTGAATTAATTAAGAATCTGGTTAATGAAAAACAGGATATTGGGGAATATTCGGTAAATTTTAAAGTTTTAGATTTATCCAGCGGAATCTATTTTTACACTCTGAAATCGGGCGGGAAAACATTTACAAAGAAGATGATGTTTTTAAAATAATGAAGGTTAGTAAATTTTATTAAATAAAAAGGAATAACGATGAAAAAAATATTATTAATAATTTTAATTTTTGCTTTAGAAGCGAATTTGTTTGCAGGAGATTTTATTATTAAACGCGGAGTAAATGTCAGCCATTGGCTTTCCCAAACTACAATCAGGGGAAAAGAACGTGCAAAATATGTAACTGAAGAAGATTTCCAACAAATAAAAGAATTTGGGTTTGATCATGTAAGATTACCAATCGATGAAGAACAATTTTGGACAGAAAACGGCAAGCAGAAAAAGAGAGCGTTTAAACTATTAAACAAAGCAATAAAATGGTCAATTAAACATGACTTGAAAATTATTGTTGATTTACATACTTTACGTTCACATCACTTCAATATTGCAGACAGCAGAACACTTTGGGAAGAAAAAAGTGCACAGGAAGATTTTATCAGTTTCTGGAGACAATTATCCGCAAAACTGAATCAATATCCAAACGACATGTTAGCCTATGAAATGATGAATGAAGCAGTAGCAGATAATCCTGAAGACTGGAATAAACTGATCAACTGGGCTATTTCAGAAGTCCGCAAACTGGAACCGGAACGTACTATCGTCATGGGCTCAGTTAACTGGCAGCAGGCATCAACATTCCCTCATTTAAAAGTTCCCAAAGGTGACAAAAACATTATCCTCAGTTTCCACACTTATTCTCCATTACCTTTTACACATTGGAAAGCACCCTGGACAGGTTGGGCAAAATATGAAGGTCCGGTTAATTATCCTGGAAATGTTGTAGATACTACAAACCTTTCATCTTACAATCAGGAATCTGTAAAAAATATGCAACAATTTTTTGGCGTTTACAGCAAAGAATCTTTTGTAAATGAGTTTGCTCCTGCAATCAAAAAAGCCAAAGAACTTGATCTGCCGCTTTATTGTGGAGAGTTTGGTTGTTTCCCAACAACCTCAATGAAAATGCGTCAACTGTGGTACAAAGATATTATGGAAGTATTCAATGAAAATGGTATTGCATGGGCACACTGGAACTGGAAAAATGATTTTCCTTTAATTGATGCTGAAACAGGT
>JAOZSR010000020.1:0-44914 GCA_029939575.1 Fidelibacterota bacterium | reverse complement strand
ATGGGCACACTGGAACTGGAAAAATGATTTTCCTTTAATTGATGCTGAAACAGGTAAAGCAATTGATGAACTTATGAATATTCTATTACCGAAAAAATAATAAATATAATTGATTTAAATAAGAGAAAGTGGGAAAGATATTGTAATTAAATAGAATATATTTTTATAATGTTAAATGAAGCATTTGTGGTAATCCGAGAATATATTTTTTTTAATTCTTCCCGAATTTTGACATAATGAGATAGTCTTTCTTCTTCTGTTTTAGAATTTGTTGCCAGTTTTGGTGGATCTTCAAATCCTTTGTGAATCTTTAAGGTTTTAGCAGGAAAAATTGGACAATTTTCATCTGCATGTCCGCAAACTGTAATTACATAATCAAAATTCTTAATTTCCAGTTCATCTACTGTATTGCTTTGATGGGTTGAAATATCAATTCCAATGTTTTCATTGCTTTGACTGCATATGGATTTAAACCATGCCTTTCAATTCCTGCCGAATATGGCTGGAAAAAGTCAGATAAATAATGCTTTGCAAGCCCTTCGGCCATTTGGCTGCGACATGAATTTCCTGTACATAGGAATAGTATAGTTTTCATTATGATTTTCTCTATTCATTCATTTTAATTACCAGAACTCTTAGTTTTTCATTCTTTTCATTACTCCAAAATCTTAATAGGTTTTTTGGACATTCTAATCCACAATCCTGGTTGATTTCATACTTTTTTCCATCAATTGTAAGGATTCCGGTTCCCTCCAAAACATAAAATAATACCGGCATAGGCATTGGATGTGGTTCGAGATATGTACCTGGTTCTAATTCTAAATGTACGATATTGATTTTTGGATTTTCATAAATATTTTTCCCTATGATTCCGGGTTGATTGAAAAAGGATTCTGCCTCGGATATTTTAATGATTTTCATTATGTATGTACTCCTTTTTTAATTTTTGAATGAGGTTCCATTTAATCGCAATAAAGTGAAAATTTTATTTTGTTATATATTCATGGTATAAATATAAAATCACTTTACTATTGTTTGTCTAAGCGCTTTTTTCCAACCTTTCAAAAGCATATTACGTTCATTCTTTTCCATTTTCGGAGAGAAAATCAGGTCTGCTGTTTTTAGAGATTTTAATTCATCTGCATTTTCCCAAAATCCAATTTTTAATCCGGCTAAATATGCAGCACCAAGTGCTGTAGATTCCAGGTTTTTTGGGCGCATAATATTCTTATTCAGGATATTTGATTGGAATTGCATGAGAAAGTTATTTTGTGAAGCTCCACCATCAACAGCTATAGCTGTTATCTTAATACCAGTTTCACTTTCCATAGTTTTTAGAACATCATAAGTTTGGTAAGCCATTGATTCCAGGGCTGCTCTAATAATGTGGTTTTTATTGGCACCTCTTGTCAAACCGACAATTGTTCCCCTGGCATCCATATTCCAATGTGGTGTACCGAGACCCACAAAAGCCGGAACAAAATAAACTCCGTTATTATCGTTGATCTTTAGTGCAGCGGCTTCGGTTTCTGATGCATCTTTGATAAGTCCGAGTTCGTCTCTAAGCCATTGAATTACCGCACCTGCGATAAAAACAGCACCTTCCAAAGCAAAAGAGGGATTTCCTTTGCTATTTATTGCCAGAGTTGTGAGTAATCCTTTTTCCGAAGCAATACATTCCTCTCCGGTATTCATCATAATGAAACAGCCGGTACCATAAGTATTTTTTAATTCACCTTTTTTAAAACAGGTTTGACCGAATAAGGCTGCCTGCTGGTCACCGGCAACACCGGTAATTGGAATCTCGTTGATTACTTTTATAGAATTTACTTTGCCATAATTATCGGAAGATGCTTTAACTTCAGGTAAAATATGAGAGGGAATATCTAATAAATTACAAAGTTCCGAATCCCATTGTTTTTCTTTGATATTATAAATTAATGTTCGTGAAGCGTTTGTAAAATCAGTTGCATGAATTTTGCCATTTGTAAGTTTCCAAATCAACCAGGTATCAATAGTTCCAAAAAGTAGATTTTTAAGATTTTTGGGTTTTACATATTCCAAAATCCATTTGATTTTTGTACCACTAAAATAAGCATCAACCGGGAGTCCGGTTTTCATTCTAAATAAAGCCTGTCTGTCATTGAGATTTTCACAAATATCTGCAGTTCTGCGGCATTGCCAGACTACCGCATTATATATTGGCTTACCTGTAGTTTTGTCCCAGATTACTGTAGTTTCCCGCTGATTTGTTATTCCAAGGGATAAAATTTTTCCATTATTTCTTGTACATACATCAGTTACAGTATCGACTACTGTTTGCCAGATTTCTTCAGGATTATGTTCGACCCAACCCGGCTTTGGATAGATTTGTTTAAATTCCCGGTAACTACCATCAATAATTTGGCCTAGTTTATTTATCAGAATTGCCCTGGTACCTGTAGTACCCTGATCAATAGAAAGAATATACATGTAAACTCCCTAAAATTATTCAATTATCAAAGTAATTTCTTCTTCTAAGAATATTTTTATTGTATTCCCGGGATAGATTTTTTTCCCCCTTTGAGTATTGATTTCACCATTTACTTCGACTAAACCGTCTTGAATAATCATTTTACTCATTCCACCACTTCCGCCAATATCAGCAAATTTTAGAAGTGAATCAAGTTTTATGAACGGAGTTTCAATCTTAATGGTTTCTTGCATTTTTTCCTCTTCTTTATGATAATTTGGAGCAAATATTCAATTTTTTGATTTCTGAAATTTTGTCCCGGTAATTTTTAATCAAACACGTTCCTCCAGCCAATTTAAAATATCAGAATATACTCTTTCCTTTTCGATTTCGTTCATAATTTCATGAAAGAAATCATCATAAATTTTCAAAGTTTTATCTTTTGAGGAAATATTTTGGTAAAAGGTTTTGCTTCCCTCGGGATCGGCCATTTTATCACCTGATCCATGCATGATTAGTACAGGCATATTAAATTTTAATGCCTGGCTTTGAACTCTTGTTACAGCCCCGTTCAACTCTGCTCCGGTTCTGGCTGGAATTCCTCCATTATATACAAGTGGATCTGTTTGATATTTTTTAACAATTTCCGGATCATGAGAAATATCATTACTATCCAACTTTATTGTTTTTAACTTTGGAAATATTTTACTTAAAATTATTGCCAGTTTAACCATAAATGGAGAAATATTTTTACTGATCTTAATAGCAGAAGCACTCAACAACATTCCTTTAAAATTCTGATCTCTCTCAATTCCATAAGCAGCTGCAATGGCGCCACCCATGCTGTGGCCCAGGATAAAAATCGGTAGATCGGGATGGCGGGTTTTTACACGCTCAATAAAAATTTCCAGATCATCAAGATATTCATCAAAAGAGTTGATATAAGCTGTTAAACCTTTAGATTTTCCATGCCCCCGGTGATCCCAGGTTTCTACTCCATAGCCTTCTTTGACCAGAAATTTTGCTATATTTTCATACCTGCTACTGTGTTCACCAAGGCCGTGAATAATTATTACAATGGCTTTAATTTTTTCAGGCTCCCAACGCTGTTCAAATAATTCTATTTTATCTTTAGTGAAAAATTTTCCCCAGTTATACAAAATATTTTCATTCATTTTTTCCTCCAATCATAAATCTAATATTAATATATTAATTTACAAAACATAGAGATTTATTCCATTAGTATTATGATTTTTTAGACTCTGTGAAGTTCTTTTTCTTAACCATCGATTCTGTCTTTAGTAAAGAAGAATGAACAAGACCGTTACATTTTCAAAAAAACTTGTATTCTTTAACAATAATTAAGTTGATTGTAGCAGATACTTAATTATATTTAGCAATTGTATTTTTTTCAATATAATCAAAAAAATATTTGCATATTCTGATTAAATAGTGTAAAATTTATGTAGAAAAAAATAAAGAAGATTAAAATGACATCATTACGAAATATTATTATTACAAATCTTATTCCAACAATTATTATCTTACTCGTGAATATACACGGAAGGGATTGATAAAATAAAATAGACAAAAATTTTTAAAAACCCCTTCCGAAACACCGGAAGGGGTTTTTTTTTATTAAAATTTTAAGGAAATGGAAAAAAAATGAACAGTGATAAAATTAAAAAAGGAATTGAGAAAGCGCCACACAGGTCACTATTAAAAGCTGTGGGGCTGACGGATGCAGATATGCAGAAACCATTTATCGGCATTGCGAATTCTTATAACGACATTGTACCAGGGCATAAAAATTTAAACAAAGTCGGGGAGATAGTTAAACAATCTATAATTGATGCAGGTGGAATTCCATTTGTATTTAATACAATTGGAGTTTGTGATGGTATTTCTATGGGGCATAATGGAATGAAATATAGTCTTTCCAGCCGAGAAATAATTGCAGATTCTGTAGAAACTATGGTAGCAGCTCATTGCTTTGACGGGTTAGTGTGTATTCCAAATTGTGATAAAATTGTTCCAGGAATGTTGATGGCAACCATGCGAGTTGATATTCCGTCAATTTTTGTCTCTGGCGGGCCTATGAAAGCGGGAAAAACTTCTTCTGGAAAAGTGGTTGATCTTATCTCGGTTTTTGAAGGGATTGGAGAATTAAAAGAAAATAAAATTACAGAGCAGGAGTTATTGGATATTGAAAATAATGCATGTCCCGGTTGGGGAAGCTGCTCAGGAATGTTTACTGCAAATTCAATGAATTGTCTTTGTGAAGCATTAGGAATTGCATTGCCTGGTAATGGAACTATCCTGGCAGAGGATAAAAAACGTGAAGAATTATTCAAAATTGCCGGTAAACGGATAATTGAAATGGTAAGAGAAGATTTAAAGCCCTCTGATATTATTAATACAGAGTCCTTTGATAATGCAATTATCCTTGATATGGCTATGGGAGGGTCAACAAATACCGTACTTCATACTTTGGCAGTAGCCCAGGAAGCTAATGTCGAATATACTCTTGATCAAATTCATCAAATATCAAAAAGAACAAAAAATATTTGTAAAGTTTCACCCTCCAGTCAATTTCACATGGAAGATGTTGATCAGGCTGGTGGTATTAGTGCGATTTTGAATGAATTATTTAAAGAAAATGGTTTGCTGAACCCAAACACAATGACTGTAACCGGCAAGACATTATATGAAAATGTAAAAGGCCAGGATATTATAAATAATGATGTAATTCGAAATATAGATAATGCCTATAGCCAAACCGGTGGATTAGCGGTTTTGACTGGAAATCTTGCTCCTGATGGAAGTGTTGTGAAATATGCCGGAGTTGCCGAAGAAATGAGAGTTTTCGAAGGTCCTGCTGTTATTTTTGAAAACCAGGAAGAAGCCTGCAAGGGAATCCTGGCAGGAAAGGTGAAATCAGGCGATGTTTGTGTCATTCGTAATGAAGGTCCAAAAGGTGGCCCGGGAATGCAGGAGATGCTTTCACCAACTTCTTATATTATGGGACGTGGTCTCGGTGAAAGTGTGGCATTGATAACAGATGGACGTTTTTCAGGAGGAACCAGAGGAGCCTGTATCGGACATATCGCTCCGGAGGCAGCAGTTGGAGGTCCTATTGGATTATTAAAAGAAGGTGATCGTATCGCGATAGATATCCCAAATGGAAAATTAGATGTATTGATAACTCCGGATGAATTGAAACAGAGAAGAAAAGTATGGAAACCAAAAAAATCAAAAGATATTAAAGGAGTTTTAGGACGTTATAGAAAATTAGCATCATCTGCCAGTGTTGGTGCAATACTAAAATCTTAACTATTAAGGACATAATTATGAATGGTGCAGAAATATTAATCGATGGATTGATTAGAGAAAAAGTAGATACAATATTTGGATATCCCGGAGGTGTAGTTATTCCAATATTTGATATCTTGTATAAAACTGACAAAATTAAATTTTTACTTACTCGTCATGAACAGGGTGCAGTACATGCTGCTGATGGATATGCCAGGGCAACCGGGAAAGTCGGAGTTAGCATTGTTACATCCGGTCCGGGAGCTACCAATGCTATTACTGGTATTGCCACTGCAAAACTGGATTCGATTCCTATTGTAGTTATTTCGGGACAGGTTCCGTCAGGAAATATTGGTACAGATGCCTTCCAGGAAACTGATATGGTTGGTCTTACCAGGACAATATGCAAACATAATTTTCTTGTTCAGAGTGTTAAAGAACTTCCAAATATTATTAATGAAGCCTTCCATATTGCCAGAAGTGGGCGACCCGGACCAGTTACAATTGATATTCCGGTGGATATTTCCATGGCCAATTTGAAGGATTATAAATATCCCGAAAAAATTACTTTACCCGGGTATAAGCCAGTAGAAAAGGCTAATCCAAAGCAGATTAAAAAATTAGCTAATGCTATAAAAAGTTCCAAAAAACCATTGCTTTATACTGGTGGCGGTATTGTAATTTCCCAAGCCCATGATGAATTAGTCAAATTAGCTGAAAAGACAAATATTCCGATTGTGACAACATTGATGGGACTTGGATCGGTTTCTTTTGATCATCCACTTTTTCTGGGAATGCCAGGAATGCATGGTACTATTCCGGCAAATTATGCAATAAGTGAATGTGATTTATTGATAGCAATCGGAGCCAGGTTTGATGACAGGATAACCGGACCAAGACATTCATTTGTAACTCAGGCAAAAGTGGCACATATTGATATAGATCCGGCAGAAATAAGTAAAAATATTAATGCTGATATTCCAATTGTTGGCGATGCTAAAGATGCTTTATTAAAATTGAATGAATCTGTAATACCAAGGGAGAAAAATTCCTGGAATGATAAAGTGGAAAAATGGTTGGAAAAGTATAAACTGCACTATAACCAACCAACGGATGGAGAAATTTTACCTCAATATGTTATTGATAGGATCAATGAAGTTGCAGATGAAGAATTAATTGTTGCAACAGATGTAGGACAACATCAAATGTGGACTGCCCAGTTTTATCATCATCAAAAACCACGCAAACTAATAACCTCCGGTGGTCTTGGAACTATGGGATTTGGTCTTCCTGCTGCTATGGGTGCGGCCTATGGTTCTCCTGATAAAACAGTAGTTACAATTTCCGGTGATGGTAGTATTCAGATGAATATCCAGGAACTTGCAACTTGTGCAATAAATAGAATTCCTGTGAAAATAATTGTTCTTAATAATTCCTTTTTAGGTATGGTTCGGCAATGGCAGGATATGTTCTGGGATAAAAATTATTCAGGTACTTGCCTAAAACAGACACCCGATTGTTCTCCTCAGTGTAGTGGCCCTAATGAAAATTGTACAGAGATATACTATCCTGATTTTGTAAAAGTTGCTGAAGCTAATGGGGTAACAGGTTTTCGGGTTAATAAACCCTCAGAAGTTGATAAAGTGTTGAAAAAGGGTTTTGAAACAAATGGACCTGTATTAATGGAATTTATTGTAAAAGAAGAGGAAAATGTTTTTCCCATGGTTCCGGCTGGTAAAAAAAATAATGAAATAATCATGGAGGATATAAGATGAAAGAAAAACATACAATAATCATTACTGTAGCCAATAAAGTTGGAATTTTGGCAAGAATTACCGGTTTACTTGCTCAAAGAGGATATAATATTGAAAGTGCAATTGGGGCACCAACAGAATTGTCGGATATTTATAAAATCAGTCTTGTAATTAATGAAACTGATCATCATATAGAACAGGTTACTAAACAATTAAATAAGTTGATTGATACAATAAAAGTTGTTGATATTTCTCATAAAAACAATTATATAGTAAGGGAATACATTATTTTAAAAGTAAAATCAAATCTGAAAACCCGCTCTGGTTTGTTTGAATTAATTGAAATATTCAAAGCAAAACCACTTGATGTAGCCCAGGCTCATTTAATTGTTGAATTAACCGGACACGTAAGAAAAATAGATCGGTTCATTGAATTGTTAAAACCCTTTGGAATTGAGGAATATGTACGAAGTGGAGAATTTGCAATGACTGAATACAATGGAATTAAATAAAATATAAATAGAGTATAAAGAAACAGGAGAGATTAAAATGGCTATAAAAATGTATTATGACAAAGATTCAAATAAAAAGACATTAAAAGATAAAACAATTGCTGTAATCGGATATGGAAGCCAAGGACATGCCCAGGCACAAAATCTTCGTGATAGTGGCTATAATGTAATTGTAGCAGAAGTCAAAGATTCTGAAAATTATAACTTGGCGAAGAAACATGGATTTGAACCTATGAGTGCAAGCGAAGCCAGTAAAAAGGCAGATGTAGTGCAAATATTATTACCTGATGAATTGCAAAAACAAATATATTACAGTGAAATTGCGGAAAATATGACTGCTGGAAAAGCGTTAGTGTTTTCCCATGGATTTAATATTCATTTTGGTCAGATCAAACCTTCTGAAGATATTGATGTTTATATGGTTGCTCCTAAAGGTCCGGGACATCTGGTAAGACGGCAATATGAAATCGGGGCCGGAGTCCCTTCATTAATTGCCGTTTTTCAGGATGCTTCCGGAAATGCAAAGGACATTGCTTTAGCTCATGCCTGTGGAATTGGCGCAGGTCGGGCAGGAATTATAGAAACAACTTTCAGAGAAGAGACAGAAACTGATCTTTTTGGCGAACAGGCTGTACTTTGTGGAGGTGCTTCCGAACTAATTAAAGCCGGATTTGATACTTTGGTAGAAGCAGGTTACCAGCCGGAAATTGCTTATTTTGAATGTTTGCATGAAATGAAACTTATTGTTGATCTTTTTTATGAAGGTGGATTAGAAGGTATGAATTATTCTGTAAGTGATACTGCTGAATATGGTGGTTTTATAAGTGGGCCACGCGTTATCGATGAAGATACGAGAAAACGCATGAAAGGTATTTTAACTGATATTCAAAAAGGAAAATTTGCCAGGGATTGGATTTTAGAAAACCAGGCTGGCAGACCGAGTTTAAACGCACTACGTCGTGAACATAGTGAATTACTTTTAGAAAAGACAGGCAAGGAATTACGCAAAATGATGCCCTGGCTAAATAACAAGGATTAACAAAATGAAAACTGCAAAGATAAAAATATTTGATACTACTCTTCGTGATGGAACACAAAGTGAAAAAGTTTCTTTATCTGCTGAAGACAAAATCCATATTGCCCGGCAGTTAGATGATATTGGAGTTGATTATATCGAGGGAGGTTGGCCCGGCTCAAATCCTAAAGATATGTTATTTTTTAATCTTGCTAAGAAAGAAACATTTAAACATGCAAAAATTGTAGCTTTTGGGTCTACTAGAAGGGCAAAAAATTCTGTTGAAGAAGATCAAAATATTCAGGCTCTTTTAAATGCAGAAACTCCGGTAATTTCAATTTTTGGAAAATCCTGGCTTTTACATGTTAAAACTGCTCTAAGAATTACACCGGAAAAAAATCTTGAACTTATCAATGATAGTGTGGCTTATTTAAAATCAAAAAATAAAGAAGTGATATATGATGCCGAACATTTTTTTGATGGCTTTAAAGATAATCCGGAATATGCTATCAGTACATTATTAGAAGCAGAGAAAGCAGGAGCCGATGTTCTCTGCCTTTGTGATACAAATGGAGGAACGATGCCTTCTGAAATTATTACAATTCTGCAAACAGTTAAAGAAAATGTGAATACTTCGCTCGGTATCCATGCTCATAATGATTCCGGTCTGGCAGTTGCAAATTCTATCGTAGCAGTTGAAAATGGATGCGAGCATGTGCAGGGAACAATTAATGGATATGGAGAGCGTTGTGGAAATGCGAATCTTTGTGTTGTAATTCCAAATCTTCAAATAAAATTAAATTTTTCCTGTATTTTCCCCGAAAAGTTAAACAGTCTTACTCAGCTTTCCCATTATGTTAGTGAAATTGCTAATCTTTCTCATCCTACAAATATGCCATATACAGGAAAAAGCGCTTTTGCTCATAAAGGCGGAGTGCACGTCAGTGCTGTAATGAAAGATAGCAGAAGTTATGAGCATGTTACTCCGGAATCTGTTGGTAACAGACGTCGGGTGCTGGTCTCTGATTTATCAGGAAGAAGTAATATTCTTTTTAAAGCTAAAGAATTAAATATTGATCTTGATGCGCACAAGGAAAAAATACCTGAAATTGTTAAACAACTCAAAGATCTCGAATATCTTGGTTTTCAATATGAGGCCTCAGAGGGTTCGCTGGAATTATTGATTAGTAAAATTAAAGAGGAATATAAAGAATATTTCAATTTGCTTGGATTTAGGATTATTATAGAAAAAAATGAAACAGAGGAAGTACGTTCAGAAGCGACTATCCGGGTAAAAGTTGGTGAACATTTTGAACACACAGCAGCCGAAGGAAATGGTCCGGTTAACGCTCTTGATAACGCTCTTAGAAAAGCATTGACAGAAATATATCCTGAAATCGAACAAATGAAGTTGTCTGATTACAAGGTGCGCGTCCTCAATGCAAAAGATGCAACTGCAGCAAAAGTTCGTGTGCTTATAGATTCTACTGCCGGGGGAAATACCTGGGGAACTGTTGGAGTATCGGAAAATATTATAGAAGCAAGTTGGCAGGCGTTGACAGATGGAATTTCATATTATTTAATGAAAAACAGAAAGAATGGAATAGATCTGAATAAATCACAATTTAGTGAATGAAAAATGTGTTGCTGTGAAACATCGCATAAACTTATAAAATATGTGAGTAAAAAAGTGATAATATCAAAGGATTGATGAAATAGGAAAAGAGAATAACCATTAATATTACAATTAAAAAATATTAGAGTCTGAATCTGTTTATTATTGGTTAAAAAGGAGATATTATGGGTAATAAAAAAATTATAATTTTTGATACAACCTTGCGGGATGGTGAACAAAGCCCCGGTGCTTCGCTGACTATTCAGGAAAAATTAATTATTGCCCGACAACTTGCAAATCTTGGAGTTGATGTAATTGAAGCAGGCTTTCCAATTGCTTCCAAAGGTGATTTTGAAGCAGTTAAGCAAATAGCTATGTCAGTAAAAGGTCCATCAATTTGTGGTCTGGCCCGCGCTTGTGATCTTGATATTGATCGTTGCTGGGAAGCTGTCAAATATTCAGATAAACCTCGTATTCATACATTTATTGCGACTTCAAAAGTCCATCGGGAAGAAAAATTACACAAGAAAAAAGAAGAAATTATTGATTTGGCTACGAAAGCTGTTAAACGGGCAAAATCTTATTGTGATGATGTTGAATTTTCTCCTGAAGATGCTGCGAGAACAAATCTAGATTTTATGTGCGATGTTGTGAAGGCCGCAATCAGAGCCGGAGCTACTACAATTAATATTCCTGATACTGTAGGATATTCTGAGCCTGATGAGTTTGGTAATCGTATTAAATATCTTCTGGATAAAGTTCCGGAAGCCAAAAATATTGTTATAAGTGTTCATTGTCATAATGATTTGGGAAATGCAGTTGCAAATTCCCTGGCTGCAGTTCAAAATGGTGCTACACAGGTAGAGGGTTGTATTAACGGTATTGGTGAAAGAGCCGGAAACGCATCTATTGAAGAAGTTGTCATGAACCTGATTACAAGGAAAGATTATTTTAAAGCTGATGTAAATATCAAAACCCAGGAATTATATAAAACAAGTAAACTTTTATCCAATCTGACAGGCTTGGATATTCAAAGAAATAAAGCAATTGTCGGGGCAAATGCTTTTGCTCATGAAGCAGGTATTCATCAGCATGGTGTTTTGGCTAGTAAAAATACCTATGAGATAATGACACCTGAAGATGTTGGATGGAAAGGTGAAAATATAGTAATTGGCAAACATTCCGGTAAACATGCTATTGCAGCCCTTTTAGAAGAAGAGGGTTTTAAGCCCGATAAAGATCAGATCAATCAGATCACCGCTAAAGTTAAAGAGTTGGCAGATAAACAAAAATCTGTAGAGCGGGATGATGTGATTGCAATTGCAAGAGATATTATGCTGGAATTGTCAGAAGGCGATCAATTTGTAAAATTAGAAGAATTTACTGTTACAACCGGTATTGGAATGATGCCAACTGCTTCAGTAAAATTGATAGTCAATGAGGAAATGAAGATTGCTGCCGGTATTGGAGACGGTCCAATTGATGCGATCAGTAATGCAATTTGGAATATAATTGGTTCTTCCTTTAAATTGGAAGATTATCATCTAAAAGCCATAACCGGTGGGACAAACGCTCTGGCCGATGTTTCAATTAAACTATCTGATATGAATGGAAATTTATTTTCCGGTCGTGCTGTTGATGAAGATGTTATTAAAGCCAGTGCCAGAGGAATAATAAAAGGAATTAACCGAGCGATTTGTTTTGGAAATAAGATACATCCACAAAATAAATAAATTTTGGAGGAAAGTTTGGGAAAGACAATAACTGAAAAAATATTAGCAAAACATTCCGGACAGGAAAACCTTTCACCAGGGGATCTGATTAATGCTGAAATAGATGTTATCATGTGTCATGATGTGACTACGACACCAGCCCTGGATATGCTAAAAGCCAAAGGAGTAAATAAAGTATGTGATCCTGATAAAATTGTTGTTATACCTGATCATTTTATACCGAATAAAGATATTAAATCTGCTGAAATGGTAGCAAAAATCAGAAGGTGGGTTAAAGAGCAGGGAATCTCAAAATTTTATGATTTGGGTAAACATGGTGTCTGTCATGCAATATTACCGGAACAGGGACATGTTATCCCGGGACAAATTATTATTTGTGGTGATAGTCATACCAGTACTCATGGAGCATTGGGGGCATTCTCAACGGGAATAGGGAGTACTGATTTGGCTGCTGCGCTGGCAACCGGAAAATTATGGTTCAAAGTTCCGCATTCAATGTTGTTTACTATAACCGGAAGTTTGCAAAAAGGTGTCTATTCCAAGGATGTTATTTTAGATATTATCAGAATGATTGGTGTTGATGGAGCTTTATATAAAGCTATGGAATTTAATGGTGATTTTATTAAACAATTATCTGTTGAAGCAAGAATGACAATTTGTAATATGGCAATTGAAGCCGGTGGAAAATCAGGTATAATAAATCCTGATCAAAAAACCATTGATTATGTGAAAAGTAAAACTGATCAGGATTTTGAATTAATTTATAGTGACCATGATGCTGAATATGAAAAAAAATATGAGATTAATGTATCTGATCTTGAGCCAATTATTGCTTTTCCAAATCTACCGAGTAATGGTAAAAAAATTAGTGAAATAAAGGAAAATATTTATCTCGATCAGGCTTATCTTGGAAGTTGTACAAATGGAAGACTGGAAGATTTACAGATTGCTGCAGAAATTTTGAAAGATAATAAAGTTAATCCAGATACACGGATGATTGTAGTTCCGGCTACAACTGAAATATGGAAACAGGCAAATAAAGAAGGATTGATCGATATTTTTATGGATGCAGGAGCGACGGTATCAACTCCGACTTGTGGAGCATGCCTTGGTGGACACATGGGGATTTTGGCTGGAGGGGAAAAATGTATTTCTTCAACAAACAGAAATTTTGTTGGCAGAATGGGAAGTCCCAAATCAGAAGTTTATTTGGCAAGTCCGGCAACTGTGGCTTCCTCCGCGATAGAAGGAAAAATTGCAGATCCAAGGAAATATCTTTGATAATAAAAAAAAATTTCAAACTCGAATTTGAAATAGGATTTAAGTCGGAGTAAATCTGAATTTTAAAATGGAAAACATGCAGAGAAAACTAAAAAAATTGGATAGAATTATAAATAATCAAGTAAATCCTGTCTAAAAAAAGGAGCAGTTTATGATTGGCAATGCCCATACTTATGATAAAAATCATATAAATACTGATGAAATTATCCCAGCCCGTTATTTAAACATGGATCAGGAAAAAGACCTGGCAAAACATGCTATGGAAGATATTGATGAAAAATTTATTCATAAGGTTCAGGAAGGTGATTTTGTTATTGCCGGCAAAGATTTTGGATGTGGAAGTTCCCGGGAACATGCCGTTTGGGCATTGAGAGGTGCAGGAATTAAGGCTGTGATTGCAGTTAATTTTGCACGTATTTTTTACCGTAATTGTATGAATAATGGCTTTCCTGCAATTGAATGTGATGATATTAGTAAAAAGGTCCAAAGCGGTGATAAACTTGAAATTGATATTAAGGCGGGCAAAATTAATAATTTGACAAAAAATGAACAATATAATTTTAAACCACTACCGGAATTTGCTCTGAAAATGATAGAAGTTGGTGGCTTGATGAATTATATCACAATAGAATAAGGGAAATATTTATGGAAAAGAAAAAAATTGCAATATTAGCGGGTGATGGAATTGGGCCTGAAATAATGAATGAAGCCTTGAAAATTCTGGCTGTTATTCAAAGAAAATATAAAGTTGAATTTGAATATAAACATGCGCTTGTTGGTGGAGCAGCCTGGGGAAAATATAAAAATCATTTGCCGGAAGTAACTTTAGAAGTTTGCCGAAATTGTGAGGCAATTCTATTTGGATCTGTTGGTGGTCCGGTTCAAGAGCAAAACACAGAAAAATGGAGGGGTGTTGAAGTCAACTCATTACTGGGACTTCGAAAAGCATTTGGGCTTTATGCTAATCTACGTCCAGCAAAATTATACCCTTCTCTATCTTTTGCTTCATCTTTGAGAAAAGATATTGCTGAAAAAGGTTTTGATCTCTTAGTTGTTCGTGAATTAACCGGTGGAATTTATTTTGGTCAGCCAAAAGGCAGAAAGGGGCAGGGAGATGAGGAATATGCTTTTGATACGATGAATTATTCACGTAAAGAAATAGAACGTATCGCTCATGTTGCTTTTCGGGCTGCTCAAAAGCGAAGAAAAAAAGTTACATCCATTGATAAGGCTAATGTTTTAACAACTATGGTTTTTTGGCGTGAAGTTGTTGATAATATTGCAAAAAAATATCCTGACGTAGAGTATGAACCCATGTATGTCGATAATGCGGCTATGCAACTTACCCGCGAGCCCAGCCAATTTGATGTAATGCTTTGTGGCAATATGTTTGGAGATATTCTGTCTGATGAATCTGCAGCAATTGCCGGCAGTCTTGGAATGTTGCCGAGTGCCAGTCTTGCAGAAAGTACTTTTGGAATGTATGAACCCAGCGGAGGTTCAGCTCCGGATATAGCAGGACAGGGAATTGCTAATCCAATTGCACAGATTTTAAGTGCTGCAATGATGTTGAAATATTCATTTGATATGCCGGAAGCAGCCGAAAAAATTGAAGAAGCAGTTGAAAAAGTACTCAACAACGGCTATCGTACTGCTGATATTTGGCAGGAAGGCAAAAAGAAGGTGGGAACATTAGATATAGGACAGTTAATAGCTGAAAATATTGTAACCTGATATGTAACAGCGATAAATAATATTCTATTTACAAATGATTAAAAAAAATTTTACTGCTCTTCCCGAAGTAATGATTTACTCTCTTATAAAAATGAACTTGATGAAAAGGATTACTAATTTTTAAAACAACGATAATGAAGGAAATTTATAATGAAAAAGATCTTGATAATTGGCGCAGGTAATATTGGTACATCAATAGCCAAAGGTTTGGTTAGCGCTGAATTATTTCAAAAACAAAATATTATTCTTACAAGGCGACATTTGGACAAACTTGATGAATTTAAAAAACAGGGATTTGTTACAACCAGGAATAATATTTATGGAGTTAAACAATCTGAAACAATATTACTTTGTGTAGAACCACAACAAGCGGATATGGTGCTGTCTGAAATTTCTGAAGTACTTGATTCTGCAAAACATACATTGATTTCTGTGGTATCCGGATTGAATATTCAAAAACTTAGAAAAGAGTTAGGGAATAATTTACCAATAATCAGGGCAATGCCGAATACGGCAATTGCCATAAGACAGTCTATGACCTGTTTGACTTCTGATGAGAAAGAATCTAAATCTATGCAAATTGCCAAAGATATTTTTAATTCTGTTGGAAAGACAGCAGTTATTGATGAGGATCGAATGCCGGCTGCAACTTCACTTACTGCTTGTGGAATAGCTTTTTTTCTACGTGCTATCAGGGCAGCATCTCAGGGAGGTATTGAAATTGGTTTTCATTCCGGTGAAGCTTTGGAAATGGCGGCTCAAACTGCCAAAGGAGCAGCTGAACTTTTGTTGAATTTTAAAAATCATCCGGAATATGAAATAGACAGGGTTACAACTCCTCTGGGATGTACAATATCCGGTTTAAATCAATTGGAGCATGATGGATTTAGTTCTGCAATGATAAAGGGTATAAAATTAGCAGCAGACAAAGCTGCTAACCTTTATGAAAAATCTTAGATTTGTAATGTCAGATGTTCTATATAAAATGAATTTTCAGAAGGAGCAGTTCGGGATAACAATTTATCTCTATGTGGGAAGCATGATAAATAGTGTATCTATAATTTAAATAACTGTGTAAATTCTGTTGATTTAGTCAAAAAAATAGAGCTAAAATGAAAATATTAAAATTCGGTGGTACTTCTGTTGGAAGTATTAAAAACCTGAAACAGGTTAAAAAAATTGTCCTAAAAGAGTACGAAAAAACACAGAATGTTCCTGTTGTTGTTTCCGCTTTTTCTGGAGTTACGGATCAATTAATTGAATTAAGTCAGATGGCACATTCAAGGAACCAGGAATATCTTAAGATGTTGAAAAAAATCAAAAAACACCATCTTAATGTAATAGATTTAATAATAGCTGAAAACAGGCAAAGATTTTTGATTAAAGAAATTTTAAAAAAATTTGATGAATTGAAAGAGGTTGTTCATGGTGTATTTCTTTTAAAAGAACTTTCCCCAAGATCTCTTGATTTGATAATGAGTTTTGGCGAAAGATTATCAGCTTTTATTATTACGGAATTTATAAGAGCCGATTGTGAAAATGTCAAATATATTGATACACGGGAATTAATAATAACCGACTCGAATTTTGGAGCAGCTAATATCAATGTTAAGTCTTCATTAGAGAAAATTAAAACAAATTATACTACTTCCGGGATAAATATTATCCCCGGTTTTATTGCTACCTCTGAGAATGGAATTACTACAACATTAGGTCGGGATGGCTCAGATTTGACAGCTTCTTTTATTGGCTCAGCACTCCTCGCTGAAGAGATTCAGATATGGACAGATGTCAATGGTGTAATGAGCGCAAATCCTCAAAAAGTTCCTAATGCCTTTAGTCTTAAAACCCTAAGTTATGAAGAAGCAATGGAATTATCTCATTTCGGAGCTAAAGTACTCCATTCACCAACTCTTCAGCCGGCAAAGGAAAAATCGATCCCAATCAGAATCATGAATACAACTGATCTTAATTTTTCCGGAACAATTATAAAGAAGAATCCGGAGCCGGGAAAACATCTGGCAAAAGGAATCACTTCGATTACGGATATTGCTATTCTGACAATTCAGGGAAGTGGTATGGTCGGCGTTGCAGGAGTATCTGCCCGGGTTTTTGGTGTCCTGGCAAAGGCCGGAATCAATGTGATTTTGATTAGTCAGGCTTCTTCGGAACACTCAATCTGTATAGCTGTTAAACCCAATTCTGCTATAGAAGCCAAGAAAATTATTGAAAAAGAATTTGAGATTGAAATGGCGGTTCATTTAGTTGATGAGGTTATTCTGCAACCGGAATTATCCATAATTGCGGTAGTAGGAGAACAAATGAAAAGGAAACCTGGAATTTCCGGTCGTCTATTTAATGCACTTGGTGAAAAGTCAATCAATGTAACGGCCATTGCTCAGGGATCATCAGAATTAAATATTTCTGTAGTAATTTCAAAAAATGACGAAGTTATGGCTTTAAGAGCAATTCATGAATCATTTTTTTGTACTGATACAACTTTAAATATTATTCAAATTGGAATCGGGATGATCGGGAAAGAATTGATCAGCCTGATTAATCAGAATTTAAAAAAATTGCAAAAAACCCAGGGATTAAATCTCAAAATAATTGGTCTTGCAAACAGTAAGAAAATGCTCATTGAACCTGATGGAATAGATTTATCAAATTATCTGGATAAACTAAACAATTCAGATGAAAAATCAGATATTGTTAGTCTGGTTAAAAAAATTCAGGAATTAAATTTATCTAACACTATTTTTATTGACTGTACTGCCAGCAAAAAAATCAGTAAGAATTATGAAAAAATGTTAAATGCCGGAGCCTCAATCATTGCAGCAAACAAAATTGCAAATACCAGTCCCTTTGAAGATTATAAAAAATTGCAAAAATTATCTCAAAAACGAAATTTGTATTATCTTTATGAAACAAATGCCGGTGCCGGCCTTCCGATTATCAGTACTATCAGGGATTTGTTAAATTCCGGTGATGAAATAATTAAAATTGAATCTATTTTATCTGGTACAATCAGTTATATTTTTAATTCCTTTAAAATTGGAACAAAATTTAGTGAAATTGTAATAAATGCTCAGGATAAGGGATACGCTGAGCCTGATCCGAGAGACGATCTTAGCGGCTTGGATTTTGCCAGAAAACTTCTCCTGATTACAAGGGAAATTGGGCTAAGTCTGGAATTGGAGGATATTCAGGTAGAATCTTTATTACCAGAAAATTGTTATAATGCTGAAAATATTAGTGAATTTTTCAAAGAATTAAAGAAATTGAATTCTGAATTTGATAAAAAATTGCATGAAGCATCAACATCCGGAAAAGTATTGAGATATATTGGCGTTTATGAAAAAGGGAAAGCATCTATATCAATAAATTATGTTGGCCCCGAACATCCATTTTATTCAATGCAAGGTAGTGATAATATTATTTCAATCACTACAAATCGTTATAAAAAAACGCCACTTATAATTAAAGGAACAGGAGCAGGAGCTGCTGTGACTGCTGCCGGTTTACTGGCAGATATTTTTAAAATTGGTTATGCTGCAATTAAAAGAAAGAGGTTTTAAAGTGAGAACAAGGGTAACGTCTTTTGCGCCGGCAACTATTGCAAATGTTTCTTGCGGCTTTGATATTTTTGGTTTTGCTGTAAACTCCCCAGGTGATAAAGTTTCTCTGAAACTTATTGATAGTCCGGGAGTTATAATTAATAAAATTTACGGGGATAATGGAAAGTTACCTCTTCAGGCTAATTTAAATACAGCCGGAGTTGCAGCTATAGAATTTTTACAGAAATTTAAACCCGAAGCAGGACTTGAAATTGAAATTTTTAAACAGATGCCACTTGGAAGTGGAATGGGCTCCAGCGCAGCCAGCGCAGCAGCGACACTTTTTGGACTTAATTATATGTTTGACAACATTGCATCAGAAATTCAACTAATTGAGTTTGCTCTTAAGGCAGAAAAAGTTGCCTGTGGATCAGCTCATGCTGATAATGTTGCTCCTTCGCTACTTGGTGGTTTTATCCTGATAAGAAGCTACGATCCTCTTGATATTGTGAGATTACATTTTCCTAAAGATTTGTTTTGTGTTTTACTACATTCTGATATTGAGATCCGTACAGAAACAGCCAGAAAGATATTACCGGAAAAAATCAAATTGAAAGATGGAATTGCTCAATGGGGGAATGTTGCCGGACTTGTTGCCGGATTATTCTTAGAAGATTATAAATTGATTAGCAGATCATTAAATGATAATATCATTGAACCAGTTCGCTCAAAATTAATTCCCTATTTTGATGAAGTAAAAAACAAGGCACTTAAATCCGGTGCTTTAGGCTGTTCGATTTCTGGTTCAGGCCCTTCAATCTTTGCTTTATGCAGAGGGAATGAAGTTGCAAAAAAAGTAGCAACTCAAATGAAAAATGTTTATGATGCTGAAAATATAGAAAGTAAATATTATATTTCTCCTGTTAATGAACAGGGACCAAAAATATTGGTCGAGTAAAATATTAATGAAAAATAAAAGGCCAACAGGATTATCATTTTTTTAAAGTATAAATTTTATTTTGGGAATTCTGTTAAAATAAGTAGCAATTATGAAATATTATAGTACAAATAACAGAAGGCATTTAGTATCTCTAAAAGAGGCTGTAATTCAGGGAATGCCTTCAGATCATGGACTTTACATGCCTGAAAACATTCCCGATGTTGATAAAAATTTTATCAGGAATATCTCAGATTTCTCTTTTCATGAAATTTCATTTAGTATAGCCAAACTCTTGATTGACAATGAAATTCCTGATCAAATTTTACATAGTATTATTGAGGATGCTTTAAATTTTCAAACTCCGGTTGTTGAACTGGAAAAGGGATTGAAAATCCTGGAATTATTTCATGGCCCAACCCTGGCGTTTAAAGATGTTGGAGCCAGGTTTATGGCCAGAGTAATGTCATATTTTTTAAGAAATACAAAGAACGAATTAAACATTATTGTGGCAACATCAGGAGATACCGGAAGCGCAGTAGCAAACGGATTTTATAAAGTTGATGGTATTAATGTGATTATTTTATATCCATCTGGAAAAATTAGTAAAATCCAGGAAAAACAAATTGTAACTCTTGGTGAAAATATTACTTCCCTTGAAGTCGATGGTACTTTTGATGATTGTCAAAAACTTGTTAAAAAAGCTTTAACTGATCAGGATATTAAAAAATCAATTGATTTAACAACAGCAAACTCGATAAATATTTCACGCATTATTCCACAAACCTTTTATTACTTCAATGCCTTTTCACAACTTAATGAACAGGAAAAAAATAACCTTGTTATTTCTGTTCCCAGTGGGAATTTTGGGAACCTTTTTGCTGGAATCTTAGCTAAGAAAATGGGGCTTCCGGTTTATAAATTTATTGCAGCCACAAATATTAACGATGTAATACCCGAATATTTAAAATCAGGAATTTTTACACCACGTAATTCTATCGCTACTATTTCCAATGCAATGGATGTTGGGAATCCCAGCAATTTTGTCAGGATTCTTGATCTGTACAAGAATAATTATGTTAAAATAAAAAATGATATTTCAGGCTATGCTTTTGATGATATTGAAACCCGAAAAGCTATAAAAAAAATATATGAAAAATATGAATATGTGACTGATTCTCATAGTGCTATTGCATATTTAGGGCTACTGAAATACCTTAGAAATCACCCTGAAATTTCATGTGGTATTTTTTTGGAAACAGCCCATCCGGCAAAGTTTAAAAGTATTGTAGAAAAGGAAATATCAACAGAAATTCAAATCCCAGCCAGGCTGGAAAAGTTTTTGGAATATCCAAAATTATCAAAACCTCTTAAAAATAATTTTTCCGATTTGAAACAGCTTTTACTTTCAAGATAATTGTATCACAAATATTTTATTATTGTTCTAAAAACCAGGGTATTTTTACTATCTTAATTATTCCTATAATAAATTTGGATTGAGTAAATATTTGGACTATATTTTCCTTAATAATTTAACTTTTAATAGAATGATTTAATTTGAATATTATTATATATATAGTATTATTTATGTTGCTTTGTGGTGTTATTGAATACTACATACATATAAAACAATTAAAATCAATTCCTATCCGAATAATGGTAAATGGTTCCCGTGGAAAATCCAGTGTAACTCGCTTAATATCCAGTGGATTGCGTGGTGGTGGAATTAAAACTATTGCTAAAACTACCGGAACCGAAGCCGCTTTAATAGATTTTGATGGAAATGATCACGAAATCCATCGGATCAATACACCAAGTATTGGTGAACAAATCAGGATTTTTAAGTATTTTAAACGCATCAGGCCACAAGCGATAGTTATTGAATGTATGGCAATTCAACCGGCATTTCAATGGATTATGGAGCGGCAACTTGTTAAGTCTACTATTGGAGTTATTACTAATTCCCGCCTGGATCATGTTGCTGAAATGGGACCTAAGCCAGATCAGATTTCACGTTCATTGGCAAATACAATTCCGCAAAATGCCATACTTTTTACTGCTGATAAAAAAGCAGTTTCGATTTTTTCAGAAATTGCAGAAGCAAGAAATTCAAAAATAGTATTATCTGATGAAAACATGGTGCCCGATAAAGTACTGGAAAATTTTCCCTATATGGAACATAAAGAAAATATTTCCCTTGCTCTTGAAGTTTGTCATCACCTTGGTGTTGATCGGGAAAGTGCGCTTAAATCTATGTACAAAGCAAATCCTGACCCCGGAGCTTTACGGAGGATTGTTTTTCATCGGAATTATATTCCAATTCAATTTGTCAATAGTTTTGCTGCCAATGACCCTGAGTCTACATTGAAAATATGGAAAATGATTAACAAAAAGAATGTTGAAGAATTTTATATTTTGCTAAATTCACGTCCGGATCGCATAGAACGCTCATTCCAATTACTAAATATCTATATTGAAAATATGTCAAATTGTAATTTACTCCTGGTTGGCTCAAAAACCGGAATGTTATTAAATAAGGCTTTGCAGGCATCAATTCCAAAGACACAAATTACTTGTTATGAGAAAGTTAGCGCTCCTGAACTTGTTGAAAAAATATTAGACAAAGTGACCAAATCTTGCTTAATATATGCTATCGGAAATATGGGTGGCGGTGGAAGTGAAATTGTGGATTATATAGATGAACTTTATCAAAAAGAATTAGTGGAGAAAAATGATTGAAGCTTCAATTGGGCTTGGAATATTTTTAAGCCTCGTTTTTAGTGAACTTTTAGGAGTTATGGCAGGTGGAATTGTGGTTCCCGGATATATTGCCATGCACCTTCATGAACCTTCCAAAGTAATTGGAACATTATTAGTAGCCCTGATAGTATTTCTTATCTTGAAAATATTATCAAAATTCATGATCATTTTTGGGAAAAGGCGGATGGTATTAGCGATTTTACTTGGCTTTATTTTAGGGAATCTTAGCCGCGGATACTTTTTTTTGGATGCTTCAGGTTTGGATGTCCAACTTTATTCTATTGGATTTATTATTCCGGGTTTAATTGCAAATTGGATGGAAAGACAGGGTGTGGTCAGAACTATCAGTATGTTATTAATTACTGCGGTAATTGTGAGGCTGGTGACAATGATTATTTCGGGAGGTGTCATTGGCTAAATTATTTCGTCCGAAAGTTCTATCAACTTATGTTTTGTCCGCTTTGGCAGTTGTAGCTTTGGTTTTATTTTATTGGGCAATTTCATCAAGAGATCTGCAGAAACAAGCCTATTATGAAAAAAAACTGGAAGCAGCCAAATTAATGCAAAACTGTATGGAATTCCTGAAAGAATACAGACTTGAGGGTGGTAAATTGGTTGATCCTGTTAATGATCCAAATCAGACAGGATTGATCGGAGAAAAATATTCGGTGATTACAACCGATGCAGGAAATCTTGATTCAAAACTGACAACAACCAATCCTAATTTTGCAGCATTAATAGTGCAATTTTTAAAAAAGGCAAAAGTTAAAAAAGGAGATTATGTAGCCGTTTCTTTTACAGGTTCAATGCCAACAGTTAATATTGCTGTTTTATCTGCTTTGAAAGTTATGCAATTGCAGCCTGTTATTATAACTTCCGTTGGAGCATCTATGTGGGGAGCTAATGATCCGGAATTTACCTGGCTTGATATGGCAGCAGTTCTGCGTGAGCAAGGTTTGCTGGAATATAAATCAGTAGCAGCATCGCTGGGTGGAGGGAGTGATATTGGTCGGCGTTTATCAAAGATGGGTAGAAATTTGCTTAAAGAGGCCATTGATCGAAATGGAATACAATTTATACACGAAAGAAATCTGGATGATAATATCCAAAAGCGGATGAGTCTTTATTTTGATAATTTAGAAGAGGAACAGGAATTTGCAGCTTTTATCAATGTTGGAGGTGGTGCAGTAACTGTAGGACATAATTTGAACTCTCGCTTAATACCAAATGGTCTGATAAAAAACCTAATGAAACGAAATTATCCTTCAAATGGAGTTATTATTGAATTTGGAAGACGTAATATTCCAATTATCCATTTATTGAAAATATTGGAAATCGCAGAAAAATATAATCTCGAAATCGCACCTGAACCGTTACCAGAAGTTGGAAAAGGGGCCTTATTCGAAGAGCAAACATATAATTTGCTAATTTGTTGGATTGCATTAATTACATTGGTAATTATTCTTACAGTAATTATTTTAAAGGTGAGAAGGGATGTTGGGTTTCCTTATTTGTAAAGAGTTTTTACAATAAGATCACAAAGACAGGAATAATATTTATAAGTTTGGAAACAAAATTCAGACTAAATCAGAGAGAGAAAACAGGTTGAACAGACAGGAGATAATTGTCAGGAAAATAGAAAACAGAGTAACAAATAATATATTGCTTAAGATTTTTTTATTGCTTTGTTTTATCACTTTCCTTAATGCAAGGGAAATCAGACCAAAACATTATTTTAAGAAAACAACCATTAGTATTAATCAGAAAAACAGAACGTATTATCAGTTGCATTCTTCCAATCCTCTTGAGATTAAAGTTGAAGGATATCATCGTTTAAATATTTATGTTCGCTCTGAGATTTCAGAAGGACAAAATCATGAAAATTATAACATTTTTTATACAATTGATGATTCTCCAACTCGTTATAAAGTCAATATGTCCGGTTACTCAAATCAAAATGTAGAGTTTGTGAAAAATGGACGACAGTCGATCACAACGTCCGATGTTGTGACTATTCAGGTTGATAAAGGCGAGCATATTTATCGATTTTATCAAAGTGCACAAAATGTAAATAAGGTTTTTGCCAGGCCAATTATTTCATCGGGAAACAGAAAAAAAATTAAAACTAAAACAACCTGTAAACCAATTAACAATGTTAGCCAGATAAAGCTTAATTACAAAGGTAAGACTTTAAATTATTATCGAATTTTAGAAGATAGTACGGCAGTAATTGAGATTGAAGGGCCTCGTGATCTGGTCTTTTATAATCGATTAGAGTTTTTACCCTGGATGATGGAGCCGACCGGATATAGGATTAAAATTAGAGAAGATGGCAATGTTTTAGGTATTTATCAGCTATCTTCCAAAAAGAGTTTGGTTACACAATACCATGAAGAGAGTGGGAAAGTTCCGGGTTGCTTACGTTCGATTGTACTAAAAATTCCAAATGGTAAGCATCAATATTCCTTTAAATTATTAGATTCACATAAAAGTTGCCTGGTAAAATTCAGGACAAACTAATAGAGATTTTATGAGAGTAATTTTAGTTTTATTTTTAATATTCAATGTTGGTTATAGTAAAATATTGCCAAAATATTTTCATCCCCTGAAATTTAATTTTCAGTTTGAGACAAAATATGATGATAATATTTTTCGATTTTCTCCATTTAACAAGGAGGTTTTTACACATGGAGGAAAATTAGCATTATCGGATTTAAAGAGTTTGGATGATTTTGTTTTTAAAGCTCGATTTGAATTTAATTATAGATTAGAATTATTTGGCAAAGAGAACAAGTTTTTTTGGAGAACTCTTTGTTACCGGTATCAAAAAAATCAAATCAAGAATTATAACTCCCATTTATTCTACATTAAACATTATCTTAACAGAAGGAATTATATTCAGGCGATGTGGAGTAGGATTCCCTTATATTATCTGAGACCTTATTGGGATCGCGATCATATAAAGGAAAATTTTAACAGCCAATCCCAATTCCATTGTGATTATTCAGAAAATATATTAATGCTTAAAGCAACTTATTATTTGTTACCCTACAATTTTTATCAAATTTATATTCAGAAAATTCAATGGTATTATAATCAGAGATTTACTGAGTTTGATACTGATGGGATAAAAGTTGGGGCCAGGATGTACTATATTTTTTCCGGAAATATAAAAACCGGAATTGAATTAAGCCTTTGTAATGGAAATAATATTGGACATATTTCAGGGACAAATCGACCAGATTTGAGTTATTTTGAGAATGCGATTAAATTATCAGTTGATTTTGGAAATTTTAATTTTAGAACCTATGATTTTAACCTAAATATTGCTTATAAATTAAGACATCGAATTTATACAACTGAACTTAGTGTTGAGGAAGATATTTTACATTCGGGACATGAAAGTCTAAGACAGGAACTGCAGGGAGAAATAGATTTTCCATTATCAGATAAAATTAGTTTGAATTTTTTCGGATCTGATGATTGGAGACTTGTGATTAATGGATCTGAGTTATCAAAAAAATATAAAGAATTTAATAATATGAGGATGGGCTTTGGATTTAAATATAAATTTAAATAATATTAAGATGATGAAATTTTTGTTGTTTCATGTATTGATAATGCTAATTTTGGCCGGATGCCTAAATCGTAATTCACCTGTAGACTATATTGATGACGAAATGCTTGAGTTGGTGGGTGAGTGCAGGACAACCGGTTATGCAGAAGATATTGCTTTTGGTGACTCTTCACTTATTTATATTGCCGCCGGAGAAGCGGGAATTGAAATTATTGATGCGTCAAACTATTCTGCTCCGGTTTTAAGTGGATTTGTCGATCCCCTTAGCGAGGAAAATATTGTACGTGTAGCGGCAATTCCGGAAAGTAATTTATTATTATCTATCAGAAGTAGTAAAAAAGTATCCTTCTGGGATATTACAAATTCTCATACGCCAATATTTAAAACGAGTCATATGAGTGATAGAACCGAAGGGATTTTTGTTTGGGCACAGGAAAAGACAGGTTCTGCCGATAGTGTGATAATTTTCGCTGCTGATCGTGATGATGGATTGAAAATTAATGGATTTTATTGGGGATTTGATCCCTTCAATACAATTCAAACATGGTGGGCGATTGAGGATATTGGTTTTGAGGAAAATGTTCGAGGTTGGCCTCAATTTGTCACAGTAGTTGATTCAATGATTTTTCTTGCAAGTGACCAGGTTGGAGTTGATATTTTTCGTATAAATGATATTTTTTCCGAAGATGTCGATTTTGTTAAGAATATGGACACGCCGGGCTCTGCACGATGTTGTGTTGTCAGTGATACTGTAATTTATGTTGCTGATGGAAACCAGGGTTTAGCTATTTTTTCAGGTACTTCTATGGAAAAGATGATCTATAAAAGAAATCTTCCTACTGACGGATACGCTCAATGGGTAGAAATAATCGAAGATAAATTACTATTAGCAGATGGATCTAATGGAGTATTATTGTATGATCTGGAAAATAATATCAAGCCGGAATTAATCAGCCGTTATGATATTCCCTATGCTAATATTATTAGAATAAAGAATAATCATATTTTTGTAGCAGATAAATATAATGGTCTCGTAATTTTAAAATTAAAAATATAAGGATGGAATTGTGAAATTTATGCGTATTTTTTTTATTTGTGCTATTTTTCAAATAGCATTGTTTGCATCTCAGAACAATGGGATTTATCAAAATTTAGATGCAAATAAACCTGAAATCATTAGTAGAGATTCCAAGAGTATAAAATTTAATTGGAAACTCAATAACTTTGAAATTAAAGAAAATCAAATTAATGGAGATATCCTAACCAGAATAATTGTACCTAACTCGGGATATTATGGAAAAACCGGTGATCCTGAAATTCCGGTTATTGGTGAAATTGTCGCCATTCCAAATAAAGGTGATGTAGCTATTACCTATAATATTATTGAGGAAGATGTTTTACATAATGTAAAAATGTATCCTACGATGGAAATGTTTTCTAACTCTGATCCAAATAAAAAAGAATTAGAATTTAACTCCTCGATATATCAGAGCAAGCAGGCATATCCAGAAAAAATTGTTACTCGCAGCGAGCCTATGATTTTAAGGAATATCAGGGTATTACCAATTAGTTTTGCTCCGGTTAGATATTATCCTGAATCCGGAGATGTAAAAATAGCACGCAGTGTTGAGATAAATATTGAATTTTTGGATACGCCAGGCAAAAATGAGAAAGAATCTCAACAAAATGTGATAACCGAATCCTTTGCTTCGATTTATAAATCTATACCAAACAGTGATTTTATCTTAGAAAATTCAGAAATTATCAGAGGATCATACCTGATTATTACACCTGATCCTTATTATGGTCCACTTGTACAACTTGTTAACTGGAAAAGAAAACTTGGATACAATGTCGTTATTTCAAAAACCAGTGAAGTGGGAAATTCTCCCAACCAGGTTTATGATTATATTCAGAATGCTTATAATACTTACGAAATTCCTTTAGAATATGTTCTGTTAATTGGTGATGTTGACGGATCATATCCATTAGGTACTCATTATTATGCCGGTGATTGTACTGACCATCCTTATTCAACTGTAGATGGAGATGATTATCTTTCAGATATTTTTGTAGGAAGATTATCTGCTGACAATGTTGTTGAATTAAATGTCATGGTTCAAAAAATTATCAAGTATGAAAGTTCACCTTATATGAGTAACACAACCTGGTTTCGAAGCGCCTTGAATGTATCAAGTTATTATCATGCAGAATCAATAAAATTTTTGATGCGTTGGGTTAGAGAATTGATGATGTCAAATGGTTATGTCCAGGTTGATACATGTATCTATCCAGATCAGAGTAGTGCATCGCAGGTGCCGGTATCAGTAAATAATGGTGTTGGTTTTGTGAATTATCGTGGATGGGCCGGTGCTCATGGCTGGTATGAACCTCCATTTTATGTTGAAGATATTGAGCCCTATTTTAGTAATGGCTTTAAAACTCCCATAGTATCCAGTATTGTATGTGGAACAATGGATTATGCATCTTCTACTGATCCATGTTTTGGTGAAGAGTGGATGCGGGCGGGAACTCCCACTAATCCCAAAGGCTCGGTTGGTTATTTTGGCTGTAGTGAATTTAATCAAAATGTCCGTTTTGCAAATATTATTGATATGGCTTTTTACTGGACGATTTTAAAAGAAGATGTGTCCGGATTCGGGGCTGCCGTCCTGCGTTCAAAACTTGAGGTGCTTAAGAATTTTCCTCATATGTCAAATCCTGGTGGAACGGTAGAATTTTATTTTAACATTTATGGAATTTTAGGCGATCCGGCTTTATCAATGTGGAGTAAAGTTCCACAGCCACTGGATGTAGTTTTTCCATCAACTATTCATGTTGGCTCAAACTTTATTGAAGTTGAAGTCAGTTCATCTAATCAACCTGTAGAAGATGCTTATATTTGTCTTTCTCAAAATAATGGGCAGAGTCTTTTTAAGGGTGGATATACAAATTCCGGTGGAAAAATCAATTTTCCATTACAAAATTTATTGACAAGTAACATAAATTTGACTGTATCAAAACCAAATTGTCATCCTAAAACAGCAGTAATAAATGTAACTTCAGCCGGAGCATATTGTGGATTATCAGGTTATGAAATTGACGATGATTCAAATGGTGAAAGTAATGGCAATGGTAATGGCATTATTGAAGCAGGTGAAGTGATTGAGATTTTTCCAATTGTGAAAAATTTTGGCACAGCCAATGCTGAAAATGTTTATGGAATTTTGTCGGTAGATGATGAGTATTTAACAATTCTAAGTGATTCGATTAGTATCGGGTCAATTGCAAGTGGGCTGATAGTAACTTCTGATAATCCATTGATTATCGAAGTTAATTCCAGTTGTCCTGATGAATATACAGCCCGATTTAATTTTGAAGTTAAGGATATTTCTGGTAATAGTTGGAATTCTGATCTGCTTATAATGGTATCAGGATTAATCCTGAAAATCGAGGATAGTGCTATTAATGATGCCGGAGGTGATGGAAATGCAGGACCTGGAGAAAATTGTACGATTTTCCTTTCACTTAAAAATACCGGAACTATATTATTAACAGATGTTACAGCCCAATTAACCACAACTAATGAAGATATTGTCATTGACAACGAGATTTGTGTTTTTGATACAATCTTCCCACAACAGATTGTAAAAAATGATTCCAATCTCTATACCTTTTTTGTTAATGAAAAATCTTTCCCCGGTACAAAGGCGGAGTTTGATTTTCAGATAACTTCCGCAGAAGGATTGATAATGAGCCATTCCCTTGAATTAGAAATAGGAACTCCTGGTAAGGAAGATCCAACCGGACCTGATCAATATGGATATTATGCTTTTGGGAGTAATGACATAGAATATTCAATGACAAAAGCCTACGACTGGATAGAAATTGATCCTAATTATGGTGGAAACGGTACTATTATTCCTTTAAATGATTATTCTGAAGGTGGTGATAAGAGTAAAATTATTAATTGTCCCTTTATTTTTTCTTTTTACGGTGGAAACTTCATGCAAATCACGGTTTGCTCTAATGGCTGGCTGGCTGCCGGAACTTCATCTGAAGTTAACCCAAGAAACTGGGATATTCCATCGCCACCCGGACCAAATTCATTAATTGCTCCTTTTTGGGATGATCTCAGATTATCATCGGGATCAGGAACCGGCAAAGTTTATCAATATTTTGATGAAGCCAACCACCGTTTTATTATTGAGTGGAGTCGAACAGATAATGAGTATGATAACCATACTGAAGAGACATTTCAGGTAATTATTTTTGATCAGAATTATTATCTGACGGAAACAGGAGACAGTGAAATTCTTTTTCAATATAAAGAAATCAATGATATTGACAGTTATGATAATTATTCAACTGTAGGAATTCAGAAAGCTGGCCATGAAATTGGATTAAAATATGTTTATTCCAATATTTATCCGACCACAGCCAAAGAGTTATCAGATCACAGTACTATCTTTTTCACCACAAATAAAGGTATAAAAACAGCTCCACCGGCAATTGCATCTTCACCATCTTCTTTGGATTTTATTTTACCGGAAAACACAGAATCTGAGAAGCAGGTAGTAATTTCGAATACAGGTGGTGCAAATCTATCCTATTCTGCGGATATTATGTATCAGAAATCAGCGGATAATGATCATCCAAACGCCCAGGGAGGTCCTGATAATTTTGGTTATTTTTGGTATGATTCTGATAATCCCGATGGACCTGAATTTGACTGGGTTGATATTATTTCATCTGAAAACAGGATATATTTTACAAATGATATCGATGATGAATCAATCGGGCCTTTTGATTTGGGTTTTTCAATGCCCTTTTATGGAGTGAATTTTGGTTCTGTTAATGTCTGTTCCAATGGATTTTTGAGTTTTAATTCCAACTCTACTGAATGCCAAAATCAATATTTACCATCCAATGATGCTCCTAAAAATTTACTTGCTGTTTTCTGGGATGATTTAAATGGAGAGGATGGACTTCAGGGTGAAAATTATTTTTGGACAAATGAAGTTGATACAGCAATTGTTTCTTATATAAATACTCCTCATTGGGGGAATACCGGTCCATATACTTTCCAGCTTATTCTTACTAAAAGTGGCAAGATTACTTTTCAGTATCTTGAAGTTAACAGTCCATTAAATTCTCATACAATTGGTATTCAAAATAATTACAGAAATGATGGTTTGACAGTAGCTCATAATGACCCAAATTATGTTCATAATAATTTGGCGGTTTGTTTTGTTCCTCCTTCAAACTGGGCTTCAATAGCTCCGGCAAATGGAATTATTCAGCCTGGATGGCAGGATACATTGACTATTTCCGTAAATTCCGAAGAGGCAGAATTTGATTATAACTTAGCTAATGTTGTAATCAGTAATAATTCTGAGAATGCACCGCTAATTAATATTCCATTATCATTATCAATTTCACATTTTGGTGATATTAATTTTGATGAATTGGTAAATGTACTCGATGTTGTAAAACTTGTACGTTTTGTTGTCGGAACCGAAATTGCGGAAGAAAGTGAATTTTATGCATCAGATATGAATGAAGATGGCGTATTAAATGTGCAGGACATTGTGTTGTTAGTTTATATGATTCTAGAAAGGTCAGAAATATGAAACTGAAAAAATATTTCTTTTTATTTTTTTTACTGTTATTGATAAATGCCCAATTTTCCCGGGCCGAATATCCGGAAGCTGCTATCCGACAGGGAAAACATGTGGAATGGTTTCGCAGCGCATCAACCGGTAATGAGGGTGAAGTGATTATGGTCTGGTCTGATACCAGAACAGGCGGTCGAGATGTATATGCTCAGAAAATAAATGTTAACGGAGATTTAGTCTGGGGCGAAGAAGGTGCGGCTATCATTCAAATTGAAGGCAGGCAGGAAGATCCGGTTTGTATTACGGACGGCTCAGGTGGAGTAGTAATTAGCTGGATTGATTTTCGCTCTGATTCTACAGGTGATGTTTATGCTCAGCGAGTTGATGCTGATGGAAATTTACTGTGGGATGCAGAAGGTATACCATTATGTACAAATGTATCTAAACAGATTTCCCTCAGAATGGCAGATGACGATAATCATGGTGCTTATGTTTGCTGGAATGATTATAGAAACAGTACTGACGGTGATTTGTATATTTCCCATATTGACAGTGCTGGAAATGTAGAAGCCGGTTGGCAGGAAAACGGGCTCGCTGTTTGTGCAGAACTTGGTGTACAGGGTTCCCAAAGTATTGATAAAGACGGTGCAGGTGGCGCTATTGTAACCTGGGCTGATACAAGAGTACAGTCTGATGTGAATCTTTACGCTCAGCGTTTTACAAAAAATGGTACTTATAAATGGACAGAAAATGGAATGATGATCTGTAATGATGCCGGTGCCCAGGAAAGTCCAAAACTTGTATTCACAACGCCTTTGGGAGTGATTGTCAGCTGGCGTGATTTTCGTGAAGATAATCAGGGAGATATTTATGTACAACGTCTTGATACAGCAGGAACATTACTTTGGGGAGAAGCTGGAATACCGCTTGATAATGCTGCTGGTACACAAATAAATCCACGAATAACCTCAGATAGCCAGGGTGGTGTGATTGTTGTATGGGAAGATTATAAAGTTGACCCCTATTATCCGGATATTTATGGACAACGTATCTCTGCTGACGGTGACTTTTTATGGGGTGAAAACTCAATTGCTGTGACTTCAGGTTCAATGAGTCAGATTCAACCTCGTGTAATATCTGATAATTCCGGAGGCGGATTCGTGATCTGGATGGATGAGCGGAATGGAGCTTTTCCAAAGGATGATATTTACGGACAGCATATAGATTCCGCAGGAAATGTTACCTGGGAGCAGGATGGTCTATTGATCTGTAATGCTTCGCTCTATCAATTTTCACCACTTTTTCGGTCAGATGGCTCAGATGGAGCAATAGCAATCTGGGGTGATGCCCGGACAGGCTCTATCGGAATTTTTGGCCAGTATGTCGATAATTCCGGAATTCTTCATTTGCAGGAAAATGGGGAACAAATATATTTCGGAATTGATGGAGATGCACGTACCCCAAAAATCATTGCCGATAAAAATAAAGATATGTGGGTTTTCTGGCAGGATCATAGGAAAGCATTTCTCGGAACTTATATCTATATGCAAAAGATGTATTCCAATATGGATTTGCAATTTGAAAATAATGGTAAACAAATCTGTTCTGTTGCGGAAAGATTCCAGACAAATTTTGATGTAATTCTCGATGATACAACTTTTTATGCAGCCTGGGAAGATTTACAAATGGGTATAAAACAGGTTTATGTACAAAAGATAAATTTTCAGGGAAAAAGTCTTTGGGATAGCGTCGGGATCAAAGTAAAAGATACCTATGCAGACCAAATTAAACCAATAGTAATTTCCGACCAATCAGAAGGAATGATAGTCGGCTGGTCTGACCTCAGAAGTTATTTTGATTATGATGTTTATGCTCAGCGCTATGATGAAAACGGAAATCCTTTGTGGGGTGAAGAAGGTGTTCAGATCACTGCGGCTTATGGAGATGATAATCTGCAGGGATTCTTTTGTTTTGGCGATACTTTGATCGCGGTATGGCAGGGTGGAGATTGGTCAGATCAGAATCTCTATTATCGACTTCTGGATATTGACGGCAATTTTTTAACAGACTCATTAGCTCTTTGTGATACCAGCGGAAATCAGACAAATCCGACTTTTGCCAAAAGCGAAAATCATCTCTTAATTGTTTGGGAAGACCGACGAGGTTTTGACGGTGATCTTTATCATCAGATAATCAATAGCGATGGGTCCTTATTATTTTCCAATCAGGGCGAACTGGTTTGTGGAGAAATTAATGATCAGTCACGTGCTAATGCTTCGATTTGGGAAAGTGATAATTCCCCATATTATTCAATAACCTGGCAGGATTTTCGGAATGGAACTGATTTTGACATTTATTTGAAATCCTGGCTTGAGTCCGGAGTAGAAGATGAGAAAATAATTTCGGACAAGAGTTATAATCAGCTTAATCCTAAAATTGATTATATTAATAAAAATGAAGGCAATTGTTCTGAATATTACATTGTTTATGAAGATTATAGCAGGGAAGTATTATCTTCTGATATTATTTCATATAGTAATAGCGAGGGAGAGACTCCCATCTGTTTAGCTTCAAATAAACAAGTCAATCCGGTAATAACAGGTTTGCAAACATCAGATTTCCCAGAATGGTATATTTTATGGGAAGACAAGAGGAGTTCAGGGAAAACCGAACTCACAAATCTTTATGCATCCTTTATAGATATTCTTGTTGATAATATTGATGAGCAGCCTAATACACCAAAAGATTTTAACCTTATTTCCGCTTATCCGAATCCATTTAATCCTGAGGTAACTTTGAAAACCCGGATCAGGGAACCGGGGAATGTTACTTTATCGATCTATAATCTGCAGGGACAAATGATTTTTCAGGAAAAAGTACACACGGGTCAATCCGGATATTGGAATTATCAATGGAATGGGAAAAATTCCGCCGGAAGATTAATGCCCTCCGGATTATACTTTTGCAAAATTAAAACAAAGAATAATGTTTTGCGTACCACTGTTACCTTAGTCAGGTAAGATGTGGTTATAAAACCTTGCAGGTCTTTAAGACCTGCAAGATTTTGAAGACCCAAAATTTTTGAAAAAAGATATGGAGTGATATATGGAGTAAATCGACTGTGTCGATTCAAGCATTATTACGAATAATGCACTCCAAAATATTGAAGATTTTCAGACCAAACGGGTTTCGCGGATTTGGAACGCTGAGTTATTTTTGGCAGTACCAATTATTGTGCACTGTATACGCCGAAACCCAGTTGGCTCGCTTCGCTTCCTGAAACTGGGTTTGGTTCTTTAAGGAATAAGATGTAGAGTGAATCGACTATGTTGAATTTGTATTATTACGAATAATGTACTCCAAAATTTGAGAATCAGGGATAACCCGATTAAAAAAATTAGAAGAAAGAAATCTATGAAACTAAAATATATTATTTTGTGCTTGTTAGTATTATTCTTTGTACACGATACTTTTGCACAACTACCATCCTGCTATTATTCACCTGCAGAAATTGATACTTTTGTTTTGGAGTTGCAATCTAAATACCCTCAATTGGTCAAAGTTGATACTATCGGTTATTCCCAGGTGGAAAACAGGCCGATTTATGCAGTGAAAATCTCTGATCATCCCGAGATTGATGAGAATGAACCGGAGATCCTGATAATCGGTCAGTGTCACGCCGAAGAAGTTTTGGGATTGGAGTTTGCTATCAGATTTATGGAGCAATTGATGGAAAAATATACTACTGGAATGCATACCCGGATTTGGGTAAATGAATTGCAAATTTATGTAGTTCCTACAATGAATCCTGATGGTCTTGGGATAGTACATTCCGGGCTAGATAATACCTGGCGAAAAAACCTCAGAGATAATGATAATGACGGAGAATTGGATATTACTGCAGGAATCGGTTACGACTTTGACGGTGTCGATGCTAATCGGAATTATGATATGTTTTGGGATCACGGCGATTCTTTGGGACACGGTGATTATGATTATTATCGTGGATCTGCGCCATTTTCAGAAAGTGAAAACATAGCAATTCGTGATTTTGCTGAAAAACACAGATTTACCTGGTCAATCGCTTTTCACAGTGCCCGAACCGGTACACCTGAAATTATTTATTATCCCTGGAAATATCTGTATAAGGAAAATGCAGATTATGATATTTATTCTGACCTGGGAATAAATCTGTCGAATCATATTTTAAAGGAAAATCATATTGACCATTATGAATTGAATTGTGTGGGAAGCAGAAAAGGAAATGCCCATTCCTGGTTTTATTTTAAACAGGGCAGTTACCAGTTTTTGATGGAAATTGGGACACATAATCTTCAGCCTGATAGTTTGATCGTAGAAGATACTTTTGATCGGGTGAATGAAGGTGTAGGTTACCTGCTCGATCGTGTATTGGGTTATAATGAATCAGGGAGTATGATAAAAGGTCAGATTCTGGACGCTGTAACTCACAATCCTTTGCAGGCAAGGATAGAATTTCCCGGTAGAGATGAGCGGATGAACTGGCCATGGACATCTCATCCTGAGACAGGAACTTTTCAAAAATTACTCTTACCCGGAACCTACAAAATGCGGATCTCATGTTTTGGATACGAGACACAGGTCATTGAAAATATAGTAACAAATATTGGTGGTCCAACTGTGAGAAATGTTTTATTAAATCCACTTTCAACAAAAAATACTACTTTCAACCTGCAAGATCAGAATGGCAATTTTATTGAAGGACAGATAAGGATTTTTGATTCCTGGGGAGGAATGCAGTTTCTCAACAGTGGTGAATCTATTATTTTGCCTGAAACAAAATATTTCGTGAGTTGTGAATCAGAAAATTATGTTATCTGGTGTGATTCGGTTGATATTTCCGAACAAAGCAATTTTTCAATGAGATTACCCTTTGGAAATATTATTTTTGAAGATGATTTTGAAGCAGGTTGTGAAAACTGGGTTTCATCGACAAATTCGGACTGGGATGTGACCGATGAATTCCATTTTGAGCAAGGTAAAGTTGTTAATGATTTCCCGAAGAATTTTTATCCTGATAGATTGGAATACTGGTTAAAGCCATTACAAATTTTTGATGTTTCGCAATTTAGTTCGGCGCATCTTGAATTTAAACATCAATATACTATTGAAAAAGGCTGGGATTCGGCCTGGGTTCAGGTGAAATATGATGATGAAATGTGGCGTAATTTAAGCCAGGTATATACTGGGGAAATCAGGGAATGGGAGAAAATTATTCTACCATTGCAGGTTAATCAGAGAGATTCTCTGCAATTTCGATTTTTTATGAAGACAGATTCCTGTTTAATTGATCGGGGTTGGTTTATTGATGATGTAAAAGTCGTTGCTTCCGAATTTTTAACCTCCGTAGAGCCAAACCAGAGAATGGTTGCTAATGATTTTCACCTTTACCAAAATTTTCCCAATCCTTTTAATTCTACCACTAATTTCCAATATCAGATACCAAATCGATGTAAGGTGAAAATAGGAATATTTAATCTTGCCGGTCAAGAGGTAAAAAATCTGGATATTGGAGAAAAACCATCAGGTAAATATAAAATTAGTTGGGAATCCGGAAATCAACCGAGTGGAATATATTTTTATCAATTAATTATCGATGACCAGAGAATGATAAATAAAAAAATGATATTATTAAAGTGAGTTTTCTAATGAAAAAAATCCTAATTATTCTATTATTCAGCACATTTTGTTTTGCAGCAAAACCTTTTACAATAAATACCATATCGAGAAGCAATCTGGCATTTGAATTTCAAGTTCAAACCCAAAAAAATGACTCGGCAATTACAATTCCATTAACGGTAATTACAAAATGGGAGGGAGCCAGTACAATTTCAATCAATGGAAAAAATTCCCAAAATATAGAGATAACCAAATCTGTTTTTGGGAAAATGGGTGGTGTTCCGGTGAGTTTTATTAATCTCCAAAAACCAGCTGGCGCGGCTCAGTCATTTGAAATTAAAATAGAAATAGGTGAAAATTCCAGGCCATTAATAAGTACAGACAAAAAAATCTCACAAGGCATTTTTCGGGTACTTGAGACCCAGGCAATTAATAGAGAAAATCTGACGGATTACCAGGTGATGCGCGGAAAATATCTGATTATTGTGCCTGATGTTATGAGTAATTATCTGGGTAGTTTGGCAGAGCATAAGCGACTACTTGGGTATTCGACAAAAATTGTAAAAACAAGTGATATTGGCACATCAGCAAATGACATAAAAACATATATTCAGCAGGAATATGAAAATGGCGATATTCCTCTTGAATATGTGTTGTTAATTGGTGACGTTGATGGGATCGCGCAAATGGAGGCCTTTTATTATAGCGCTGAAAATGACGTTTCCGATCACCCTTACACCTGTGTCGATGGAGATGATTATATTTCTGATATATTTATTGGTAGGTTTTCAGTTGATACGGTTAATGAACTTATTGTTTCAATGCTAAAAACCATTAATTATGAGTTTTCTCCTTATATGGAAGATCCGCAATGGTTTAGGCGCGGTCTATCTGTGGGTGGAAATTACAGTAATATTCCTCCAAATCCGATTACTCCTTTGTGGATGGCACGCTGGGTGAGAGAAAAAATGTTACAGTATAATTATGTCAATGTTGATACAGTTTTTTATCCACCGGTTTTGAATGGTGAATCTTTGATAACCGAATCTATTAACCAGGGTGCCGGAATTGTTAGTTATCGTGGCTGGGCTGATGCTAATGGCTGGCATTACCCTGAATTTCATACTGAAAGCGTAATGGCTTTACAAAATGGCTGGATGTTGCCGACTGTCTTCAGTCTGGTTTGTAATACCGGTGATTTCGCAAATAATGTTGATCCCTGTTTTGGTGAAACCTGGTTACGAAAGGGCAGCCCGAGTAATCCGGGTGGAGGAGTTGCTTTTTTTGGTCCTTCTGATCTGCATACCTCTACAAAATATAATAATGCGATTTGTGGTGGATTGTTCAGAGGACTTTTTGATGAAGGATTATCCGGATTAGGTCAGGTTACTATGAGTGGTAAAATGGAATTATTTCGTTCATTTCCATTATCTCAGGAAGAATTGGGTTGGGTAGAATTTTATTTTCACGTTTACAACATTCTTGGTGATCCTTCTCTGCAAATTTGGAAAGATACTCCCAAAACTCTTACAGTTGATTCTCCTGAAACAATTTATTACGGCACTACTTCGATTTCCGTCAATGTTTTTGATGAAAACGAATTACCACTGGAAAATGCACTTGTTTCTATAATTTATCCGGATTCCCTGATCACAACAACCTATACAGATAAAAACGGTGAAGCAACTCTGATATTCGATCCTATTGAGCAGGAAGGAGTGAAGATTGGAATATGCAGTGATGGCTATATTCCTGTGATAAAAACTCCGAATTTCAGTGATGAGTCAAGCCTATTTTCAATTGTTAATTACACTATTTTTGATAATGGCACTCAAGATAGCCAGGGAAATGGCGATGGTATGATCAATCCCGGTGAAATTGTGAGTATTGCACTTGATGGTAAGAATTTTAGTTCCGGTAACTTTACAAATATTAGCGCTTCAATTGTTCAAAATAGTGATAAAATTGAAATACTGGAAAATCAAATAATATGGCAAAATATTGGAGCCGGAGAAACAGTAACCGGGCAGGGAAACTTTTTAATTAAAATAAATGCAGAGATGAGTTTAGCGGAATTAACATTGAATATAGAAAATAATGTTGATGGTACAATTAATTATTCCGGGATTACTTTTCCTTTAAACTATTATTTTATGAATATTGCGGGCTATGGTGAAACAGAAATAAGTGATAGTTATCTTCCAATTGAGAATAATTTGAATTTTGTTATTGGATTAAAAAATTCAGGGAATTTTGATGCTATTGGGATTCAGGCGACTCTGCATTCCATTTTTGATGAAATCGAAATTTTGGATTCCATTGTGTCTTTTTTGGATATTCCAGCCGGAGAAAGTGGAATAAATTCAAATGATCCATTCAAAGTTTCAGTTTCATCTTCACTTGCTCCGGGTAGTCAGGTTCCATTAACTTTGATTTTGGAAAATCAGGACGGCCAGACTCAGACTATTCATTTTTCATTGTGTATTGGTCAGGTCGGGGTAAATGATCCAACCGGTCCTGACACTTATGGTTATTTTGCTTATGAAAGTATTGATGAGGAATATAAGGCTTTTCCTGTTTATGAATGGATAGAGATTGATCCGGATTTTGGTGGTAATGGAGAATTATTTCCACTTAGTGATGATCAGACAAAATCAATGGATTTACCTTTTGAGTTTCAATATTACGGAGAGAAATACAATGAAATTTCTATCTGTTCAAACGGATGGATTGCATTTGGAAAAACATTAGATCGGACTTTTCGTAACTGGCCGATATCTTCACCACTTGGGCCGGATGCAATGGTTTCTGCTTTTTGGGATGATTTGAAGCCTCGATTAGATAAGACAAAATTAGACATATTCACGAAATATGATGCTGATGGCAACCGTTTTATTATTCAGTGGAGCAGGATATTTAATCGATATGAATATACTTCGGAAACACCGTTTGCCGAAAATTTTCAGATAATTCTCAATGGAAATACAGAAACTCCAACCGGCGATGGGGAGATTATTTTCCAGTATGAGGAAGTTAACGATGTGGATGCTTTGAATAATTTTTCCACAATCGGAATAGAAAATCCTAAACAGACCGATGGATTGGAATTGATCTATGCCGGGATTCCTTCACTCAGTAGTATTGCTCCGGAAAGTGGTTATAGTATAAAGTTTACAACCCAAATGCCGGAAGGATTAATTTTATCCACTAAAGATGAGCAATATATTGCCGGTGATTTTAGAATATGTTCAGTTTTTCCAAATCCTTTTAATCCTGTTGTAAATGTTAACTTTTATTTACCAGGGAAAGCAGATATTGATATTTCAATTTTTGACCTGAAGGGTAGGAAAGTTGTTGAAGAAAAACTTTACTTAAATAGCGCTGGATATACAAATTGGCAATGGATTACTACAAATAGCAGGGCTATGCAAATTTCTTCCGGATTGTATTTTATTCAGATACAGGGTCAGATCGGGAATACTCGGTTTTTTGAAACTACGAAAGCGGTTTTGATGAGGTGAGAATCGTGGCTTGTGAGGATTTCTTGTTTTTCCATCGGCTAAAGCCGAAGGATAACTTTTACATATTTTATGGCATCAATTTATTTTTTTTAAATATTAACTTCTCGCTTTAGCGAGAGGAATAGGGGCAATGAAGTTAAACAAATTTTATTTTGTTAAATCCTGTCTTTTCTGATTCTTTCAGTAAGTAAAATCAAATTTCTCAAATCTTCAATGCTATTTGCTTTTTTCCAATTATTCATAAAATTTTTATCCTGAATAATTTGAGCAATCGCCATTAAGGCTTGTAAATGAAAACTTCTTTCATCTATTGTGCCTACTAAAGCAAACACTATATTAACAGGAGAAAAATTTTCACCAAAATCAATTCCTTCTTTTGAGCGAATTATGATAATGTCAAATTTAGAGTTACCTTCAATTATAATATGTGGAATTGCTAAGCCATTATATATTACTGTACTCGATTTTTCTTCCCTTTCCTGTAATAAATTATATATTTTTTCAGAAGGCATATTAAATTCTTTTGAATAAATATCGGACACAACATTAAATAGTTTATCTTTATTTATTTTCTTCTTAATATCAATAAATTCGGCTTGTTTAATAATTTGGTCAAATTTATCTTCAATAATTTCATCCCTCTTTAATAAAATATTTCTTAGTTCGTCAGTTAAAGTAGATGATTTTAATTTTTTCGAACTAATTCGTTCTGCAATATAGATTAAAGCTGATTGTTTTGAATTTCTTCTTTTTGAATATAAAAAATACCATAAAAGGGAAAAAATAAAAAAACAAAAGGTGATTAATAATGGGATTTTTCCCATTTCAAAGATCAGGAATAAGTAAATAATTATTCCTGCAATTTGTAGATAAGGATAAAGAGGGGCTTTGAAAGATGGTCTATAAGTTATTATTCTACTTTCCCGCATTAAAATTACAGACAAATTGACAAAAAGGAAAAGTATCAACATCATTGTAGAAGCAACTTTTACTAAACTTTCAAGTTCAAGAAAAATTATTACGGAAATCATGAAAAGAGAAGTCATTAAAATTGACGTAACAGGTGTTTTGAGTTTCAAATTTACTTTAGCAAATAACGAAGGTAACAGATTATCTTCTGCCATCGCAAGTGGTATTCTTGAAGATGCTAATAACCCGGCATTACCGGTAGTTATAAAAGCTAATATAGCGGCTATAGAAAGTACCAAATACCCAAAATTTCCATAGTATTTTGATGCTCCAAGGGAAATTGGATTAAATGTTTGCTGAAATTCTATATTATCTAATAAACCAACAGTTATAAAAATTACCAATACATAAAGTAATGATATAACAAAAAATGCCGTAAACATACCTTTGGGAATATTCTCCTTGGGATTTTTAATTTCATCGGCAATGGATGCAATTTTTGTTAGTCCACCAAAAGATATGAAAATCAGCCCCATTGCTGTAAATACCGGTTGCCAACCAAAAGGAATAAATGGAATATATCTTTGAGCATCTATATGATTGATATTAAAGAAAACATAAAATATCAGAATGGAAATAAGTCCAAGTACTAAAATAATTTGAAACCTTCCGCTTTCTTTGGCACCAATGATATTCAAAATTGAGAAAAACAGTGTAAATCCTACTGCTATTATTTTTATTATTATTGGAGAAGCTTCAGGGAAAAGAGGCTGTAAAAATAAACCTATTCCAAGAAGAGCAAACGCTCCTTTTAAACTTAATGAAAACCAGGAGGCTAATCCTGCGAAAGTTCCAAAAAAAGAGCCAAGACTTCTGTGAATAAAGAAATAAGTTCCACCGGATTTAGGCATCGCAGTCGCTAACTCTGCTTTTGAAATCATCGCAGGTATCATAAGCAGAGCCGCAAAAACATAAGCCAAAATGATAGATGGTCCGACTTTTAGGTAAACAATAGCAGGAAGCACAAATAATCCGGAACTTATCATTGCTCCGGAAGCAATGCAAAAAATATCCAAAAAACCTAATTCTTTTTTTAACTCCATTTAAGAAACTCCAAATTATTCATAAATGATAATTTCTAAATAAGTTTACGAATAATTTTTATATTTCCATATTTTTAATTTTGTTAAAAATCTAAACTTTGCAAATTTTGAAGAATTTTGAGAGGTTGCCATGAAAGGTAGAAAAGTTGTGGAGGAAAAACTTTTCATAAATAGTGCTGGATATAAATTGGTAATTTTCCCATCGGCTAAAGCCGAAGGATAACTTTTACACATTTTATTTGCACAGCCCTAATTTACTTTTTCAAATGTTAACCTCTTGCTTTAGCGAGAGGAAAGGGGTCAATGAAGTTAAACAAATCATGGCTTAGTCCAAAACCTATTGTAAATCCGCTCCTGACAGACTTGCACTCTGCCACTGGAGGCGATCAGTTGCGAAGTAGATTCGATAGGCATTTAGTTATTATTGAATTAGAATTTTAAATTTCTCAATTGCTTCAAAATAATATTTTTTTGGAATGTTGCAAATAAATTCAACTTTTCTAATCTTCCAATCTAAACTTTTAATTTGATCAGATAATATAACACCTGTAATAGGAATATTTTTTGGTAATGCAACTTCAAAAGGGTATCCTTTTTGTTTGTAACATTATCTTTACTAAATCCTGTTTCCAGTCCTAAATGTGTAAAAAGTTCTACCAAAAAGGTGGTTTCTGTTCGTCCAGTTCCGGTGATTACTACATGATGTCTCGGGGACATGATTTCTCCTGATTGTTAACATTTAATTAGGCGTACTAATGGAAAAAGTAAAGGCTTCTTTTCAAGATTTTCTGTATTATGTTGCTTAATATTATTAAAGTTACACATTCTTTTTCCTTACTATGAATCCTTTTATATGACGCTAATAGAGCAACCTAAACTAAAAATCGCAAGGATTTCCAACAATAATGCTTACCGGTAAAATAATAGTGAAATAAGGAACAAGTGTAGTTTTATTTTATCAGTGCGCAGCGCATTATTAGCTGTTTCTGAAGGTTAGTATTATCAAAATTGTACCCAAGCATCTTAATATCTTCTGAATATACTTCTCTAATAATTTCCTTTGTTTCATCATTATAATAATCTTGATAATTTTTATGTTTGCTTTTATTACTTGTATGCAAACAACAGGTTATTCCAATCTTTTTTGTAATATATGTAAAATCGTCATTTAAGTTTTCAAGAAAACCAACAAAATCAAGAGGTATTTTTCTTCTCTTATCCAGCATATAGTGATACTGTGGCCGAAAATGATCCTCTTTCCATATATTTTGTTTATTTACCCAGCTTTTAACAAAATCATCAAAATCTGTAAATGAGCTAAGTTCGTCATTGAACCAATCTCTATCTTTTTCTCTGAAACCTCCTTTTTTTAAAAAGAAATAGGCTGAAACTAATCTATCCCAAGGGTTTCGAACAATCGTAAATTTAAAATAACTATTAATGCAATGTGGTTCAAATATTTTCAGGTAATGGTCTAGAGTAGTATGACCTCCAGCCAGATTCCCAAAAATAGCCTGGTTAATTGAAACACCTGCACATTTTGGGATATGAATAAATATGGCTTTTTTATCATCGAATGATTTATATGAGTAACCTTTCTTAGAAACCGTAGTTCTCATAGTTTGCAATCTTTCAAAAGTATCTTTGCATGTTATTTTGTAATTTAACCACTTAAGTGTCAAATATAGATTTTTGGGTAAAATGTTTAGTATTATTTGTTTCATTGTTATCTCAGCATGCTATAATTAAACAAATTGGAACCCTATTTAATAGAACTTTTTCAATTTATTTGGGATTTTTAGGTTGAAATCAATTCCAAAGTTATTCAATGAATCATATTATTTTTCATTAATTTAAATTTTTTTT